>DASXOT010000649.1:0-4289 GCA_036494065.1 Chitinophagaceae bacterium | reverse complement strand
CCAGGTGGAACATGGGACTTTGTTATGCACGGTCCCGATGGCACCGATTTCAAAAATAAAAGTGTTTACAAAGAAGTTGTTAAATACGAAAAGTTAGTTTATGACCATATAACAGGGCCAAAATTTCAATTCACTGTCACGTTTCAAGAAAAAGAGAACAAAACACTATTAACGATTCAAATGCTTTTTGAAACTGCGGAAGAAAAGGAGAATGTGATCAAGGTATTTAAAGCAGATGTTGGCTTAAAACAAAACATGTATAAACTGGAAGGATACTTAAGAAGAAATCTCGGTGAGAGAGAAATGAAATTAACGCGTACGGTTCGCGCGCCCCGGGCGTTGGTTTTTAGGGCGTGGATTGATCCGGAACAGTTGAAAAAATGGTGGGGACCCAAAGGCTTTACAAATCCTCTTTGCCAGGTTGATACAGTACCGGGTGGAAGTCTCCGGATCGACATGAAGGCTCCTGACGGCATCGTGTACCCGATGGACGGCGAGTTCCATGAAATAGTAGAGCCGGAGAGAATTGTTTTTACAACTGCTGCCCTGGACAAAAATGGAAACCGGCTTTTTGAAGTCCTCAATACCGTTACATTCATTGAAGAAAATGGATTCACAAAACTCAGTCTTCATGCAACGGTTTCAAAAATAAAAAATGAAGGGAAGCATTACATCGACGGAATGGATGAAGGATGGAGCCAAAGTATTGATCGGCTTTCAGCTCTTGTGAGTAATGAAAACCAATCCGAACAGGCGCCTATTGTTATGGAGAGAATTTTCAATGCTCCGGTAGAAAAGGTTTGGAAGGCCCTTACTGACCTGGAACAAATAAAACAATGGTATTTTGACATTTCAGCATTTAGACCGGAAGTTGGTTTCGAGTTTCAATTTTTCGGAGAAGGATCAGAAGGAGAAAAATATTTGCATCGCTGCAAGATCACAGAGGTGATTCCGTTTAAAAAATTACAATATAGTTGGCGTTATGAGGGCTATGAAGGTAACTCGTTGCTGAGCTGGGAACTTTTTGACGAAAATGATAAGACCAGGATAAAGCTTACGCACCAGGGTGTGGAATCCTTTGCCGCTAACGGCTCCGGCTTTTTCAAAAATAACTTCATGCAAGGGTGGACCTATTTTATGGATAAAGCATTGAAAGAATTCTTAGAAAAAAAATAGAACTCAATATCGCGAGTCAAGCATTTGGGCAAAAAAAAATCCCTACTCGGATAGCAGGGAATTTTCACAGGTCTTCAAGTTCGTTAGGATACTGGATTCTTCATTTCATAGGTTTGGACAATTGGACGAGGGACGGACGAGTTAGTTTTGATTAACAATGACAAGACAAATGTACGGTGTTCCAGAGCCATTTGATTTGATAAATAGGTGAAGATGGTCAAACTCTCGCTTAATGTTTTGAAATGGCAGTTGGAGTTAAATGACAGGTATTTTTACCAGAAATTCTACTTCAATAGACTTACGTAGTGTTACGAAGATCTATCAGTGATTTCTCTTAAATGCGAATTGAAGGAGAATAATGAAAATGCCGATCATGATGGAGACATCGGCGAGGTTAAAAATGCCCGTTTGAAAAATTCCGAATTTAATATGAAGGAAGTCAGTTACGGAGCCATACATAATCCTGTCAGCCAGATTTCCGATACCACCACCAATAACAAAGCAAAATCCAATCAACATGTTCTTTGAAATGGCGGGTTTGGAAAATATATAAACCAGACCCAGAACAACAGCGATCAGGGGTATAACTGACAAGAAAATATGTTTGATTGATTTTGGCAATGAATCTCCGGCACTCAAAAAGGCGCCTGAGTTTTCAACCCTTGTAACAGTAAGATGATTGTTTAAAAGAGGTATCATTTCATAGGGATAAATATCATGCCGCACAATTCTCTTGGCGACCTGGTCGCACCCGATCGTTACTACGATGAGCGCAACAATAAAGAGAATTCGTATTAAGCTTTTGGTATTCATCGACACTATTCTGGTTGTTGTATTTCCATTGCCCTGATTAAACCGTTCTCAAACGTGTAAACATGGTGAATTATTTGATCCAGTATTAATTTCCCCCCGATGTCCTTAACAATTTGATGAACAACGACGATTACAGTTCCTTCTTTCCCAGCCCTGATCCCGACAGGCTCGACATGAGGATCAAAAGTTTTCCATTGCCTTGTCCAATAATTGCGCACGGAATCGTGACCGTGTTCTATTCCACCTTCCATTCCATTTGGCCAGTCAACTTCCGCATGCATTAGACTAAGTGTAGCATCAATATCACGGTCATTAAAATACTGGTATGCCTTCCTCAGTATGTTTTCCAGTTTATATTCTTCGTATTTACTCATTTATTTATTTCTAACTAGTTTGTCTCTTATCTCTCTCCATGTAATTACATGAATATTCTGCTCAGCAAGAAGCGTTTTACATTTTTCACTTGTAAAGAAATTGAAGTCCGCCTGTCGCCACTGAGCTCCGTAATCAACATGATCGATCGTTGCCGCTTTTAATTCCGCATCATCATAACCTAAATGGAATATAATCTCACTGACTCCCGGTTGAAGAGATTTTAAAACATTTGTATAGTAGCTTTCCATTCCATTCGTAAAGTCCTGCGATCCGGCCATATAGATCATATTCAGCATTACATCACTTGCTGTTGTAAGACTATCCAGGTTCAATTTGTATACAAGCTGGAAAATGGGCTTGCTTAATAATACCGGCAGTTTATACTCTCTTCCCAGCCTGAGTAGGATTTTCAGATAGTCGGTGCGACCAAATAATGTTCCCATGTGTGAATCGAGATGAGTAATATCGATACCAAACAACTTTGCTTTTTCAATTTGAGCGCGGAGTTCTTTTTCAACCTCGGCGGGAGTGGCGCTCTCGTATACGGAATCCACTGACGAGAAAAAGAATCCGTTCTTATTTAACAAACCTCGTACTTCGGATGCTGATGCTACTGATCCCCATTTCAGGTAATTCCATTCGCTTGTCAGTGTGAGATGAATACCAAGATCAGCATTGGGATGCCGGCGAGCGTAAGCGGCCGCTTCTGCGAACCAGGGTGCAGGAACCATAATGCTGCCGGAACTTACGAAGCCATGATCCATGGCATAAGCGGTTGCGGCATTCTCGGAATGTGACATGCCTAAATCATCGGCATGCAAAATGACCAGTTTTGCATCCTTTGAATAACCCAGCTTTTCCTGTAAAGTCTTTTGTGCTACGGCAAACAGGCTGGTACATAGGGAGACAATAAAAATCATTTTTTTCATTCGGAAATGTTTAGTCTTTAAAGATAAGAGAAGTTGATAATAGTATCCTTAAGTCGGTCATTTCATGATTAAGGTGACATTGGAAATAGTTTATCTGTAACAAAAAAGCTACCCCGATGATGAAGTAGCTTTTACATTTTGAATTTTACATTTTCTAAGCGTATTCCTCCTTCGCCGTCTTGTTGTATTCATCGATAAGTTTGCGCTGCAAATCAAATGGTACGGCTGCGTACTCATGAAAGCGGCTTTTAAATTTTGCACGCCCCTGGGTGATCGAGCGAAGAGAAGATGAATAGCCATCCATTTCTGCCAACGGCACTTTCGCAATTACCTTTTGAAAGTTTCCTTCATTGTCAATACCCTCTACAATCGCGCGGCGACTTTGAAGATCGCCCATTACAGCGCCAGTAAGGTCATCGGGGCAAAGAACTTCAACTGTATAAATGGGCTCCAATATCTGGGGATCTGCCTGTTGAAAAGCTTGCCGAAAAGCCTGCAAGCCCGCTATTTTAAAAGAAATATCATTGCTATCGACGGGGTGCATTTTTCCATCGTATACACTCACCCGGATGTCACGCGCGTACGAACCTGTAAGAGGACCGTTGTGCATTTTCTCCATCACACCCTTCAATACGGAAGGAAGAAATCTCGCGTCGATGGCACCACCCACAATACAATTGTAAAATACGAGTTTACCACCCCACTCAAGATCGTAAGTATCTCGTCCACGAACGTTGAAATCTTTGGGTTCAGGCATTCCTTCATACCACGGTTCGATTCGCAAATATACCTCTCCAAACTGCCCTGCTCCCCCACTTTGCTTTTTATGCCGATAATTGGCATCTGCCGGTTTGCGAATTGTTTCCCGGTAAGGAATTCGAGGCTTATTAAATTTTACCTCCAGTTTGTGCATATGCTCGATCTTCCATTTTGCAACGGCCAGGTGCATGTCGCCCTGGCAATGAATGAGCGTTTGCTTTAACTCGGAGGAAACCT
>DASXOT010000648.1:0-3374 GCA_036494065.1 Chitinophagaceae bacterium | reverse complement strand
TGTTGCTCACAAAATATTTTTGTAGATCCATTTCTCCCACTTTTCTATGCCGGACAATCTTAGTTGCTCCATTGAGTCGGCATTATAAGAGCCATTTGTCACCCAGGCATTTTCCCATGCTTCTTTTGTTTTTAGTTTGTTATATACCACCTTTTTCAAAACGGAAAAAGCATGTTGCCTGGTCTCTCTTTCAGGAGCGTTTAGTAACGGTATCAGTGGTAATAGAATTTCTTCGCCCCATTGTATTAATGCATAGGTCGATAACGTTTGGTCGGTATGAGCTTCATCCGGGTAGTCGTTTATTGTTTTGAATAATGATGGCAAAGCTCTTATGTCATTCATGCGGCGCAGTGCTATCGCCGACCAGGCCCTCACCTTTTCATTGCCATCATCAATATATTTTGAAACAATATCAGCCGATGTTTTATCTGCAATGGTCGCCAACGCAGCCGCGGCAAGCACGCGTTGAGGCTGCATATCATTTGAAAGAACTTCCAGCAACGAGGGCACAGCCGTTGATTTTCTTCTAATGATGGCTTCAAAAGCTTTATCGCGAACGTCGTTGTTTGTGCTTTTGAGATCTTCAATTTCTTTAGCAATAGTTTCTTCCATTAACAAGTATTATGGCCCTGGAAAAGATACTGTATGTTCAAATGTTAGTACAACCCGGCGATTGCCCTTACGATTGGCTTCGAGATTCTGGCTTTGACCGGCATTGGGTGCGAGATCTCCGCTTGTGAATTGTTCTGTCGAACCGTGTCCAATAATTATGTCATTGATCGATGAAGCCTTTATTCCCTTACCTGTTAATGCTGCCTGTACGTTTTGAGCTCTTTTTAAAGATAGGTCCAGGTTATGCTTTGCATTGCCTTTGTTATCAGCAAAGCCTTTCAATGAAAGTCTTACATCGGGAAAACGTTTCAGATAGCCAAGAAAATCATCAATTTTTGCATTTTCAGAAGCTGAAACTATATCACTGTCTGATTCAAAATAAAAGGTGACAGGTTCATGAACATAAAAGTTTCGATGCAGTTCCACAGCCGCATCAAACGTGGCAGACTGAGCATTTTCAGGTTGCATAGATTCGTTTATCACTTTTCCACTTCGGGTACCAAATCCCCAATGCAATGATCCGTAAACTGTATTTGTATCCTGTCCTTTGGCAACTGTTTCAAATTGAAAATTGAGGTCGCTTGTTGAACCGGGTGTATCAGCTATTTCAGCGGCTTTAATGTCCTTCAGATCATTGGATCTTTTAAATCCAAAGACGGGAATACCGCCTTCATAGGCCAAAGGTTTTTGTGAACCTGGGTCAGCTACATTGGTCGGACCAGCAACTGTAAAGTCCTGGTGTAAAACGTCGGTAGCAAAACCTCCCTCAGCACCTGTCACCGGATTATCTTTCGTACGTAGAGATGGGCCGCGACCGGGAGGCATGGATGAAATATCTACGTCATTACCTGCAGTGTCCCGAACTTTTATGACTTGTATTAATTTAATTTCATTGGAATAAGGCGCGGTTGTCGTCGGCATGAATGAAATTGATCCATCCAGGCCTGCCATTGGAGATGCCGCCGTCGCATTTTTTGTGTTCATGCCAATTTCGAAAACTCCTTGCGTGGTGGGTAAACTGGCGGCGAGATCTCTCTGGATTGTATCCTGCTGAACTTCTTCGTTGTTTTGCTGTACCACATGGGTCAATTCATGTGCTAATAAAGACTTACCCTCAGTACTATCGGGATTATATTTACCTGAATTAAAATAAATATCCTGCCTGTGAGTGAAGGCCTGTGCCTGTAACTCTTTAGTCATCTCCACTGATTCGTTATCCGTGTGAATATTTACATTATTGAAATTGGCACCAAAGGAAGAATTCATTTCTTTTAATGTTTTTGCAGGCAGTTTCTTTCCTTTGCCCGCCGCATTTTTGATATTTGCCGAAACACGGGGTGAAGCGGTCGATGAATTGGATTCAGGCTTTGCCTGGATGGCCGCATCTTTTTTCATTTTGTCTTCATCTTTGTGCGTTTCATCTCCCATTGTTTTCTTTTGTACCTGGAAAGTCTTCTCTTTATCTCTTTCCATTCGTTGATCATTGGTGCTGACCTTTTCTTCTTCCGGCGTTGTAGCTAACCGCTGAATATTGCTGATCTTGGTTTTCTCAAGCGGTGTTTTTGCAGATTTATTGACAACGGCCTTAGCCATCGCATCAGCCTCCTGTTCATAGCTGTCACCGGGTTCATTGACGGAAAGTTTTGCCTGGAAAAAAGCACCTTTGGATGAATTTTTATCTGCTTGTTTTTTTGAGAAAAAAGGTTTCTCCGTTTTTATCTCCGGCGACATCGCATTGCGATGATTGTATAAGCGGGAACGATAGGACATAATTTCTCTTTTAAGATACATCAATTGCAGGTCAGCTCCGTACGTGGTTCGCGGGTAGCAACGGGCGACAATCTATCCATCAGCTCATATGCGAGCGCCTCGTAATCGTTTGCTCCATGTGAACCAGGCGCAAAAGAAAAAATATCAACTCCTTTCTTTTGAGCAAGAGCCAGGTTAATGTCTGTGCGAATGAAACTGCTGAAGACCTTCGCATCAAATTCCAATTCCAAAATTTCTTTGATCTCGCGGTTCAATCTTTTCCTGTCACTGAATTTCGTAAGAACAAACCCGGCAATAGCCAGGTTGAGATGAGGAATATCTCTCATCATTTCTATCAATTTAAAAAAGCTGTGTACTCCTTTTAATGGAAGATATTCCGCGCACAGTGGAATGACGACATAATCGCTTGCCACGAGCGCATTCACTGTAAGCAAGCCAAACGAAGGCGGACAATCGATCAGGATAAAATCATAATCAGGTAAAATGGGTTTTAGCATTTTATTCCGGAGGGTTTGCTCTCGGTTAAACTTGCCGACGAGTTCAAGCTCCGTCATCGCCAGTTCAAGAGAGGAGGGGATCAATTTCAACCCGCACTGCGTGGTGATAACGGTGCTTTGCAAATCGCTTTTTTTCCCGGTAATTTCTTTTTTGAATTCAGTGTAGAGATTTATTTCCTGCTCTTCATACACACCCAATGATTGGGTAAGGTTACACTGCGGATCTGCATCTATCAGCAATATCTTGTTATCGATACGCTGCAAGGCAGCGGCAAGATTTACGATCGTGGTGGTTTTACCCACGCCTCCTTTTTGATTCGCTACAGAAATAACTGGCATTTTATTATTTTATTATTTTCTTCGTCGTTTTTTAAAGACTTTCCTCCGCTGATTTTTCATTTAGGTTTTTCTTTTTCGTGATCGGTGCCCATTTTCTGAACCGGAGGTGGTCCCTCTTCTTTTTTCTTTTCAGGTAATTCCATCTTCTGGATCTTG
>DASXOT010000647.1:0-1932 GCA_036494065.1 Chitinophagaceae bacterium | reverse complement strand
GATAACTATTCCTATAAAGAGTCCAGAAAGAATCTTTATCGTTTTCATCATGCGAAGGTGCGAGTGGCATTCGTTCCAACCAACTATTGACCAATTGCAACAATGATCTTTCTGCCTCTGCTTCGTGAATGATCCGAATTTCTTCCTCGCGCAATTTTGATATGTAATATTCCAGGCCGTAGCGATGATGAAATTTCAAGCCCAGCTTTGCCTCCAATTCTTTGAATTGCCAGCTTTGAAAGCCGGAAGCAGGTCGAAGCATATCACGAAAATCCAGGAAATCCATGGGCGTCATGGTTTCAAGAATGTCAATCTGGTGAACGAGTACCCGCAAAATAATAACGATGCGATTGAGGCGATGGACCACTGTCTGTAATTCGGGTGAATTGTCATTCAATGCCGGCTTATCCATGATCAATAGAACAGAATCTATTTCATGATGTATCTGTTTAAACCAAAGTTCATACGTCTGATGAATAATAATAAACAACATTTCATCATGTGCAGGCAACGGTTCTTTATCGCTTTCAGGAAATTGGGCATTTAGAATTTTATCCAGTTGCAGATAATCATTATAATGCATTGCGCCAGCCATATAATCCATTTAGGCAAATGTAAGAGAGGAGAAACGAATTAGTTATTTCCGGGTAAAGATGGTTTGAACTCGTAGCCGATATCAGTACGATAGTATATTCCTTCAAAATCGATTTCATCCAAAATAACAAGTGACTCATTACAGGCCTCATTGATATCTTTTCCAAAAGAAGTAACGCATAATACGCGGCCGCCATTTGTCAGTACTTTTCCGTCCTGCTCTTTTGTTCCCGCCTGGAATATGAAGACGTTTTTATCCTTTTCCCTTTTCAAACCAGTTATTTCAAATCCTTTCTCATAAGCGCCCGGATATCCTTTGCTAACCGCCATAATTGTTACGGCGCTTCTCGGATCAACGCTGAGTTTCACCGTGTCGAGTTCTTGCTGAGTCGCTGCTATAAACAATCCGACAATATCTGTTTCCAGTCTCGGAATGACGACTTCCGTTTCGGGATCGCCCATGCGACAATTATATTCAATCACATAAGGTTCCCCCTTTACACTGATCAACCCGAAAAACAAAAATCCTTTGTAATCGATTTCTTCCTTGTGGACGCCGGCAATGGTCGGCTTGATTATTCTTTCTTCCACCTTATACATAAAACCGGGCGTTGCAAATGGCACAGGGCTTACAGCGCCCATGCCACCGGTATTTAGCCCGGCGTCACCTTCATAAATTCTTTTATAATCTTTTGCTTCCGGGAGAAGCTGGTAATTTTTTCCATCGGTAATAACGAAGACGCTTAATTCAATACCATCAAGGAATTCCTCTACCACTACCTTTTTACTTGCTTCGCCAAACTTTTCATTTTGGATCATCAACTCAAATTCTGCGACTGCCTCTACCGATGTCTGACAGATGATCACTCCCTTGCCGGCGGCCAACCCATCAGCTTTTAATACTACAGGCAATGGATGCTCTTTTACATAGTGAACACCTTCTTCAAAATTGGATGCATCGAATTCCCGGTATCCTGCGGTGGGTATTTTATGTCGCTCCATAAACGCTTTTGCGAAGGCCTTACTTCCTTCAAGCTGTGCACCTTTTTGAGAAGGTCCTATGAAATAAATCTTTTGTAACTCTTCATCGGATTTAAAATAATCACAAAGGCCTTTTACCAATGGCTCTTCAGGTCCTACAACAACCATTTCTATTTTTTCTAAAACGCAAAATTTTTTTATAGCGTCAAAATCAGTAATATCGATAGAAACATTTTTTCCGCATTGAGCAGTGCCGGGATTACCAGGAGCGATATAAAGCGGATTGGCCCACACACTTTGATTTATTTTCCAGGCGAGAGCATGCTCTCTACCTCCGGAGCCTAACAACAGGATACG
>DASXOT010000646.1:0-7913 GCA_036494065.1 Chitinophagaceae bacterium | reverse complement strand
GTCCCCCGTTGAATTTTTTTCAATGCTGTGGAATGATTTTTTTGAAAAACTGCGGAACATTCTTTACTCAGATATAAACTGCTTACTAACTAATGGATAAGACTGCCGAAAAAGTTTGGACGAATTGCTTGAAGATCATTAAGGACATCGTAGAATGGCAGCACTATAAAACCTGGTTCGAACCTATCCAGCCGGTCTCTTTAAAAAACCACATTCTTGTTATACAGGTTCCAAGTCAATTTTTCTTTGAATATCTCGAGGAACACTATGTAAATCTTTTAGCCAAAACATTAAAGCGCGAGATGGGCAAAGAAGCCCGCCTCGAATATCGTATTATGGTTGACAGCGGTAATGCAGGCAGCAAACCCGTAACAATGGATGTTCCCGGCCAGGGATTTAAAACTTTTTCTAACAACGAAATGGATTTTCCTCTTGTGATCAGCAACCCGGTAAAGAACCCTTTTGTAATTCCCGGACTAAAAAAAATGCAGATAGATCCCCAGTTAAACCCGATCTATACATTTGAAGCTTTTATCGAGGGTGATTGCAACCGGGTGGCACGCAGGGCTGGAAAAACCGTAGCTGAAAAACCCGGAGCCAATTCTTTTAATCCCCTGGTAATATATGGAGGCGTCGGATTGGGCAAAACGCACTTAGCGCAGGCGATTGGTAACGATATCAAAAGAAGTCATTCGAATAGAGTTGTGCTGTATGTGAGCTCCGAAAAATTCATTAACCAGTTTATGGATCACAGCCGCAACAATGCCATCAATGATTTTATTCATTTTTATCAATTGATAGACGTGCTGATCATTGACGATGTTCAATTTTTTAACAAAGCGGAAAAATCACAGGATGCATTGTTTGCCATCTTTAATCATTTGCATCAATCCGGAAAACAATTAGTGTTAACATCGGATAAATCACCCAAAGACCTTGAAGGAGTGCAGGAACGTTTGCTGAGCCGCTTCCGCTGGGGATTGAGCGCCGATCTTCAAATACCGGACTACGAAACGAGGATCGAGATATTGGAGAGAAAAATGAAGAATGATGGATTGGAAATGCCTAAGGAAGTTGTAAAATATATCGCATATAATATCAATAGTAATGTGCGTGAATTAGAAGGAGCATTGATATCTTTGTTGGCACAATCTTCGCTCAACAGGAGAGAAATTGATCTAGACCTGGCCAAAAAAGTGTTGCGTAATTTTGTAAAATCTTCAAGCAAAGAGATCACGATCGATACCATTCAGAGAATGGTGTGTGATTACTTCGATGTGCCTTATGACAAACTTCTTCAGAAAACAAGGAAAAGAGAAATTGTCCAGGCGCGCCAAATCACTATGTACCTCGCAAAGGCTTTTACTAAAAACTCATTAAAAACAATCGGTGAACATTTTGGAGGCAGGGACCATACAACGGTTATTCATTCCTGCCAGACTGTTAAGGACCTAATGGACACTGACACTGTATTTCGCGAAAATGTTTTAGAGTTGCAGCAAAAAGTTCAATTGGCCGCAATGTAACCTGGCCATTATCTCCCGATTTCATTGCTATTCTCTTTTGCCGTGCGAGACATCCATTAATAATCCCCGCTTAGCAACAGGCAAATAACAGAATTGAGTTTGGAAAAACAGCGATTTAGTTGCTTAATCTGCCGATTTTTTGATTAGATTACTTCTGTCACTATTACCTGATCTTTGGTATGAATAGCCGGATAAAAAGGAGAACATTTATAAAAAATTCAGTATTGACTGGTGTCGGTTTATCTACTCAGGGCTTATTGAAAATTTTATCTGTCGATAACTCCACCTCTTATCTAAAATTGAATTGTAGCCAGAGTTCGCCACAATTCGACTTCCTGTCTGTCGACTCATTAGGGAAGAATGGATTACACAACAATGTCATTTTGAATGCCGATCAATATTTTAAAAATAAATTTCGTGTAGTTTCTAATAACTCAGTATTCAATTATTTCGTCGAATCACAAGGGCCAAATGAACAGCCTGTATGGAGTGTAAAGATTCAAGACAGATCATTTACCATCAGTACCCGTTATGTGCCGGAATTTAATGAGTCATTCCTGGTCAATATCAGCCAATATTCTAACCATGCTACGGTGCTCGGAATTATGGAAGAAGAAGACGATAAGGTTTCGCTGCCCGCAATTTTACACTGCCCGGATATGGGCAGTTTTCGCGTAACCTCGGATAATGCAACTCAGAAACTAGTCTATAGTTCTAAAAGATTTATTGAACATCCATTTGTAAAAATTGAATTACCTGCCGCCAGCGAAACGTCTCCCTCTATTGAATATCATTTCGAAGTTGCAGCCATTCATCCCCACATAAATGGCATCGATACGAATAGTGATTATGATTGTTTTAGGAAGAATTTTATCAGCATATTTCAGCTGAACCCGCTGTTGAAGATTCTTTCGAATAACTCAGCCAGTGATGCATGTGCTTTTACTTTATTCAAATATTCGGAAGTGGCTTTGTATACACCGCCGTTGGCAGAGGGATTGAAGGCGATGGATCTTATTAAGATGACACTCGACCGCTATTTAAATGGAACAAAAGGTTATGGAATGTTAGGTTATGACTATGATAAAACCTGGGATATTCCTGAAACGGACACGAAGTGTAATACGCTTGACAGTTATCCATCATTAATAATCAGCGCCTGCATTTATGCATCAAGCAGTAATGATAAGAAATGGTTTGAGGACAATTATTCTAAGCTGAAAAAATGGATCGAACAGATGTTAAAAGCTGATCTTGATCACGACGGTCTTCTTGAATTTTGTTTGAGTGGTAATAGTGGAAGCTGGAAAGGTGACTCATCGATGCGTCCATCTAACTGGTGGGATACAATCGGTTTTGGTCATAAAGATGCTTATTCAAACGCACTTGCTTATCGTGCACTAATCTTATTAGAGCAGGTACATTCCAAATTTGGAATGGATGAAGAAGCGAAGTTGTATGGTATGAGAGCAAAAAAGATGAAGGATATTTACGCCACAACTTTTTACAACACTTCAACGGGAATCCTGGCCGGATGGAAAAGTGCCGATGGAAAACTGCATGATTACTGGTTCACATTTGTAAATGCTGTCGCAATATGTTATGATCTGATTGATGAAACCATGGCCAATAGTATTATGGACAATATACTGGCGAAGATGAAAGAAGTTGGCTTCACGAATTTTGGCCTGGGTCTGCCGGGTAACCTTATTCCTGTAATTCGGGCGGATTATACCGATCTCAAACCGGAAGTAGGAGGAGGCAAGCGGGAAGATAATCTTGACGGTTTTCAGATTTATGAAAATGGCGGGGCAACCGCTTGTTTCACTTATTTTACGATCCGGGCATTGCAGAAACTAAAAAGGAAAAAAGATGCCGATAGCATTTTACAGCCGTTGCTGAAAAGCATGTCTGAAGGAAATTTCCAGGGGAGATGTTCAAGTGGCAGAACAAAGGATTGGAAAACCTGGACGGGTGAATGCTGGGGCTACGAAGGTTTTTTGGTAGATAACTATATGTTTCTATTATGCGTGCTTACGCAGTAATCCTTTTTGCTGAGAGTTTTGAATGCACAAAGATACTGTTGACATTCAATAGAGAGATAATTGTAGATTCTTACATAAAAAAAGAGGCTGCCTAACCATCGACAGCCTCGTGTATTAACTAAACTGCTATGCTTGAGAATTAATACCCCGGGTTTTGTTTTAAATTCTTGTTGAGACCAATCTCTTTTTGTGGAATAGGGAAGTACTCATTTTTATTTGTCGTAAACGATACGCCATGTAAATGATCGATCCTGGTCTGCTCTGTTTGAAAATATGCGTTCATATAATTATCTGCAATGCCCCAGCGAACCAGGTCAAAGAAGCGGTGACCTTCTAACGAAAGCTCCAGTCTTGTTTCAAAACGAACTGCATTACGTGCAAAGTCCTGGTCTGTCCACGGCGAATTGTACGTATCGACAAAATAGCTGGCAGATGCCGAACCACTTGAATAATCAATATCCACCAGGCATCCATTCTTGGCTCTATCTCTTAATCTATTCACCAACGCGCGTGCATTTTCCAGGCTGCCTACTTCCACTTCACATTCAGCTGCCCACAGCAGAACTTCTGCATAACGAATGATACTGTAATTAACGGAACTACCGGCACCACCCGCGGCATAGTAATTATTACCGCCGATTCCGTAATCCTGGCTGGCCATATATACATTCTTCATAGGTAAATAAGGGCCACCGATGGCTTGTCCTGACGAACCTCCAGCCCAATCCTGCCCGGGATCAACACCCCAATCGAGATAGGGAACACCTGCTCTCCCTATTGACCAATCTAAACGCGGATCAACTGTTCCCTGGTAAGGTACAAAACCTGAATACGATGCAATGCCCA
The DNA here is from genome assembly GCA_036494065.1 of Chitinophagaceae bacterium. Lineage (GTDB taxonomy): Bacteria > Bacteroidota > Bacteroidia > Chitinophagales > Chitinophagaceae > VBAU01. Next base: position 3,496 of record DASXOT010000646.1, on the reverse strand, counting down.
TGTCATTTGTCATGTTAGTGACATTGGATGTATCGTTTCCGCTGGCATCCAACATCGGCAAACCATTTACATCGGTTTTAAAAGAATTTACCAAATTGAAGCTAGGCCGTTTCCAATAACCATAGTAAGGATCAGGTCCATAAAATAAATTGGGAACGTTACCGGTTTCACCTAAGTTGCTGTTATATCCATAGCTGTTGTCGTCAACTGAAAACTGAATTTGAAAAACAGATTCTTTATTGTTTTCCGTCGAAGCATCGAAATTATCGTGATAGCAATCGACAAGATCATAGGCAACACCCGCTGAATTTTTTCCCTGCGTCATTATCGTATCGAGCAAGGCGAGTGCCTGCGTGAATTTCTTTTCAAACATGTAGCATTTTGCGATATAACAGGCGGCTGCCCATTTGTTCACACGCCCCACCTGCGCTTGTGTCTCAGGAAGATTATCAAACGCATACCTGAAATCAGCTTCAATATTTGGCCAGATATCGGGCGAGTTCGAAACCGTCGCGAAGCCATTGGCCAGCGCTACATTTTCATCAACCCAGGGCACGTTGTTCCACATTATTTTGGCGTTGAAATGATAATGAGCGCGAAGAAATCTTGCCTCTGCCATGGCTTCCGTTTTTGCGGCATCGGGCATGTCAGTAGCTTTTTGCGCGGCGATCAATGCGTCGTTCGATCTCGATACTCCATCATAGTCTGTTGTCCATTGATCTTCCATGTAGCCTGTAGAAGGGGTCACTTTAAATTGCTCGATGGTGGAAACGTCGGGTAGTGTGGAAGGTCCGCCGGTGTAAGCATCACCGGCTGTTACATCGCCATATACCCAATAAGTTCCCGAAGTGCTCCACCAACCGCTATTTGTTGAGATACCAGTAAGATCGTGATAAGCTCCTGTTAACAGGTTTTCAACACCCGCGTAATTATAATAGGCATCACGACTTTGCTGTCCCTGCGGGGGAACATCCAAAAAGTTTTTTGAACATCCGGTCACGATCAACACGAGGACCGACACTGCAAAAAGAGATCTAAATTTCATGGTATAATTTTTTGAATTGAATTAAGAAGATTACAGGCCGAGATTTAATCCAAATAATATTTTTTTCGCATTGGGATATGCTGTACCAAAATCGATTCCTAACGCACCCGGGTTGCCATTGTTCACTTCCGGATCCAAACCGCTGTATTTTGTGAATGTCAGCAGATTGAATGCCTGTACATATATTCTTAGTCTTTTAATGGCTTTGTTAGGAGAGAAAGTATAACCTAGCTGAATTGTCTTCAAACGAACATAGCTTCCATCCTCCACAAAAAAGCTGGAAGGCACGGCATCGTAATTTGAATTGATAGCATCTTGTGTGAAAATGGGAAGTTTCGCGCTTGTATTAGTGGACGACCATGTATCCAAAGACCTTGCATCGAGATACCCCGGCCATTGTGTAAAGACGCGCCAGTAGTTGAATATTTTATTGCCTACTGATCCCTGGAAGAAAATGCCCAGATCAAATTTTTGATAGTATAAATTCAGGTTGTAGCCGAATGAAAATTTCGGACTTGGATTTCCCAAAAACGTTTGATCATATTCATCAATTACTCCATCTGGTTTGCCATTGGGTCCTGAAATATCCTTGAATTTAAAATGACCAGCCGCATTGCTTGCATCGAGTCCTGGCTGGGTAACACCGTAGTTAGTATAATCCTGTCCACTTTGGAAGATTCCAGTCTGGATATAACCATAAAAACTTGATACAGGATGACCTACCTGGTTGCGGGTTAAATTATAATGAGTGGGAGCAAATACAGCGAGATCAATATGATTGGTGGAATCCCCGTTGATGAAAACAACATTGCTCTTATAAGTGGAGATGTTGAAGTTCATATCATAGCCCAGTTTGCTTTTATCCTTGCTTCTGAAAGTCAATTCAAGCTCCAGGCCCTTGTTAGTAAAAGTCATGATGTTTTCGTATGGCGCAGAGGCGGCACCTGCTGTGCCGGGAGCCGGTGGTTCATAAAGCAAGTCTCCGGTTTTACGATTAAACCAGTTGAAACTGGCGTTGAGCCTGTTTTTCATGAAGGCCGCATCAAGCCCCAGGTTGGTTGTTATATTCTTTTCCCATTGGAGAAAAGGATTGCCTTGTTGTGATGCATAAGCGCCGAGGATTTGACTAATGTTTGTCCCCGCAAGATCATATCCTCCAAATATATTGTCGTTGGCCCGTATCAGTCCAAATTGTTCGCCCGGCGGTATCGCGTCATTCCCTGTTTCGCCCCAGGATGCGCGTAACTTCAGATCATTAAGCCATTTCACATTGTCCATAAATTTTTCCTGCGATATGCGCCAACCGGCGCTGGCTGCAGGAAAAGTTCCATAATGCTTCTGTGCACCAAAAATGGAAGAACCATCCCGGCGAAGTGTACCGGTTAACAGGTATTTGTCGAGCAGTGAATAGGTAACATTACCAAATTCTGAAATACCGGTCTGCACCGCACCAGAGCCCGATGGCGGAAAGTTGGGATTAAAAACACCATCGCTAACATATTGGAAATTTACCTGATTGGAAATAAGATTTGTCATCACGATAGAATTGTAACGTGATTTTAATTGTCGCGCTTCATAAGCTACAAAAGCGGAGATCTTGTGAATGCCATTTATTGTAATGTTATAGGCCAGCTTGTTAGTCCATCTCCAGTCAGTATAATAAGAACTGCCTTCATAATAATAAGTAGTGTGACTTGGAATAGGTTCCTGCGGGAATGAATCGACAAATGAATGATATTGATTCGGTATAAATTGTACACCGATCTTGCTTTGCAGTGTAAGATTTTTGATCGGCTCAATTTCAATATACGCAGATCCAAGTGTGCTTTCCGTATAATTTTTCGACTGCTCTGAAGCAATTCTGCTTGTCAATGGATTGCTTCCACCTAATATAGATGACACTCCATTTGTTCCTGCAGTATGTCCTGCAATATCATATACTGGTAATAACGGCGAGATTGCGTATATGTCGGTTATGTCATTATGAAAATCATTCTGGTTGTTATCCAGATTGCTGGTGCTGATCGTATTGTTGGTAGTGTAAGAAAATTCAAAATTTTCTCCCATCCTTAGCCATGGTTTTAATTTAAAGTCGGTGTTGACACGTAAGGAAAGCCTTTTGAAGTAAGACTCGACCAGCGGACCATTGTCATCAAGATATCCAAGTGTGACTGCATAGTTGCTTTTATCCGAAGCACCACTTATGGAGAGCTGATGATTCTGTACGAATGAGGGTTTGAAAATCGTTTTCCACCAATTGGTTCCTTGCTGATTTGCCTTCAGAATGCGATAGTTTGTAAAATTATATAGTGAAGGATTTGCCGCAGGATCACCGGCTGCAACTCCCAGGTTGGGGGTGGGTCCTTCTACAATATAATCGGGCAACACGTGCGATGTACCGTTGCCATAGAAACTTCCATAAGGAAATCCCTGGCCACTGTTGACATAAGA
>DASXOT010000645.1:0-2643 GCA_036494065.1 Chitinophagaceae bacterium | reverse complement strand
GGAAGATAAGGGAGCGCTAACACCGGAACCTTTGTCTGTATAGGAAGCTTGTAGTAAATATCCTCCATTGTTGCTCTCGCCGCCTGGAACTTTTGCCATGAAACTTCCCTTTAAAGGCAATGTCACGGACGATTTTTGTTTTTGTGACAAGCTTAGAATATATTTTACAATTCTCTCCGCATCCTTTTGCGGAAGGTTTGGATGCGCGGACATAACATGATCTCCCCAAACACCCGAGCCTCCTGATATGATCTTTTCTGCCAGCTCTGGTACGATCTTCTCATTACTTTTATACTTTAAAGAAATATCCCTGAAACTAGGTCCTACAGAAGTTGTATTGAGTGTATGACAGGATTTGCAATCATTAATATTTACTAAGTAACTACCTGCTGAAAAGCTTGTCGGCCCATTGGTTGTGTTGAATCGTTGTTTGGTTATTTCAATCAGGTCAAAATTACCGGGAACATAATCGAAATTGACTGCGACAAGACCAGGATTAATTTTCCCATCTGCAATACTTCCATCTTCTCTGTCTTTTACATCGATGGAATATCCAATTGTTTCATTTGGAAAGAAAAAAGTCTTGTTGCCCTTTAAAATATTTACTGTCACCGCGGGTGGTTCATTGCCCGCAGTTATTTTTAACGACTTACTGCTTTGCTCTCCTTTGGTATCTGTGACTGTGAGAGTCGCATCATAAATTCCGACATTATCGAATGTCACCGAAGGGTTGGCATCGTTGAATGTTTTATTTAGCCCGCTGCCTGTAATTCTCCACTCATATTTTAATGCATCCTTATCATATTTGTCATAGTCCATCGTTCCCTTTGAAGAAAGATTTACAGTAAGTGGAATTGCACCCGCAGTTTTGTCGGCGCTTGCTTCGACAACTGGTTTTCGATTGCCACCATTGTATTCGATCCGCACGAGTGCAGAATTTGCATTTCCCTGGAACCAGGCCGTTCCATATTCCAAAAGATAGAGATCTCCATCCGGGCTGAATTGCATATCAATAGCACTGCCGAAATTTTCATTGGGTAGTACCTGTTCCATCGATTTATAATTTCCATCTTTATCCATAGTTACAGCCATAATCCAGCCACGCATAAAATCAGTGATCAGCCATTTGTCTTCAAAATAGGATGACCATGGGCGCGCTGCGTTTTTGAAATTGTCCTTGTGAAAAACCGGACCTCCCACGGCGCAACGGCCAGAGCTACCTACCAAAGGAAATGTATCCGATGTTCCATAAGGATACCAGATGAATGCCTTTTGTGCCGGTGGCAATTCTTTTAAGCCTGTATTGTTGGGCGAATTATTTACAGGGTGCAATGGGTTGAATGTTTCGCCGTAGGTACTGTCGGCATAATTATATTTTACATACGCCCTGTTGTCACCAATGAAATAAGGCCATCCAAAAAATCCGGCTTTCCTTGCCTGGTTAAATTCATCATAGCCACGTGATCCATATACAGAGTCCACAACCGCGTCCGGTCCTACTTCTCCCCAGTAGACATAACCTGTTTTGTTATCGACTGTCACTCTCCAGGGATTGCGATCACCCATGATATAAATTTCAGGACGCGTTTTCGGTGTTCCTTTGGGAAACAGGTTTCCATCAGGAATCGTGTATGATCCATTATCCCCGGGATGTATCCGCAGGATTTTTCAGCGGAGATCATTTGTATTTCCTGATCCCCGTTGATCATCCCAACTGCTTCTTCCGGGTCGTTCGTCATAAGAAGCAGTTCCCGAAACTGGATTCGCAGTATTATTACCAACAGTCATTAAAAGATCTCCTTCCTTATCGAATGCCATGCCTCCGCCGGTATGACAGCAGACTTCACGTTGAGTGGGAACTTCGAGTATTATTTTTTTAGTAGAAGCATACAACGAATCGTTGTGAAGCTCCCACCTTGCTAATACATTTTTTGGCTCAGTTGGATCAGCATAGTAAATGTATATCCAATGGTTTTTTTCAAAATCGGGATGAGCGATGATTCCCATCAGGCCTTCTTCAGCATCACTTACTGCGCCTTCTTTACTTACATATTTTGTGTTGACTGGAATGATGGCTACTTGTTTGATTGTATTTGTTTTGGTATTGAAAGACTTTAGAGCGCCTTTCCGCTCGATAATCAAAATATGCCCATCATTCAGGAAGGTCATAGCCATCGGCTCATTAAACCCTTCGGCGAGCGTGACTTTGGTGAATCGGTTATCCTCTGGCTTTTCGGTATCGGCTTGACTGGTATTGCGGTCACATGAAACGAGCGCTATTCCCGTTAACAGCAAACAAATGAGTGCGAGAGTATATAAGTTTTGTGAAAAGTGCAGTCGCATAAATGGCAGTTGACGTTTAAGTTAATTGCTTTCAATTTAGAACACATAGGGGAAGTTATTACTCATTTTTGGAACACTGATAGAAAGCTACCCAAATATTACTGTTTCTAATAAAGTGGCAGGGTTTTTCGAAGAGGTTGATTGAAATGGAAAACCTAAATCTATGAGTAAGTCAGGATTCATAAGCGGTTTATTAATAGGAGCAATTGCCGGAACTGCAATTGGAATTTTAATCGCGCCCCGAAAAGGCACTTCAACCCGAGCACGCTTGTCACGTAAGATCACAAAGGCCGGCGATGA
>DASXOT010000644.1:0-4295 GCA_036494065.1 Chitinophagaceae bacterium | reverse complement strand
TATGGATTATACTATCACTGTGTTGTCTGATTGCTGTGCTGACGCAGATGAAGAAGTTCACCGGGTACTGACCACAAAAGTCTTTCCACGGCAAGCGGATGTGATGGCCCACCAGGAATGGATTGGCCAATTGTGATTGTTGATTGTGTAAATGCCGCTATCTGTGAGATTTCATTGACGAATATTTGTTGCAGGCGAAACTCAATCATGATCCTTTTCAATAAGTGATTTCAGCACTCCTCATTGAAACATTACATTTGTCACTTCACGCCACGCATCAAAATGCAATTTATTTTCACCCGGCCAAAAAGCTACAACATCCGCAACCAGGTCGCTCACACTTTCACCAATTCCAAAAAAGATATCGTGTTGCTCAATATTTCGCCCGGGCGGTGTACATCCTATTAACAACATGAAAAGCTTTGGCATGATTTGATTTATTTCGAAAATAAGATATAATGATTAACGACGGGATACCTGGCAATTTTAAGATTTAGAAATTTTGGAATTGGGAAATTTAAATTTCGCCAGTCAATGCCATAATCTTGTAAGTCCTGTTTCTTGCTTCTATTTCCTTTTTTATATACTTTTAATTTTAACCCAAAAAAACACACACCGATGAAACACCTAACTAACAGGGCAGTGACTGCTCTCCTTATCGTTCTATTTTTCCTCTACAGTTGTTCTAAATCATCAAGCGTTATTACTCCGGGTGGCTTACCCCCCACAACTGATCAGCCGCCGGTTCTTCATGCGTATGGCTTATTACCTATGTCGCCCGATCAATGGTCATTTGTTCCGGAATTTTCAAGCGATATTCTTGCCAATGCAAGAGAGAATGGATTACCCGTAACGACGCTGCCTTCCAGTTACCTGCTGGCCTCCGCCGCTGTGAGAGACCAAGGACAGATTGGTTCCTGCACAGGATTCTGTGGTGTTGAAACAAATGAAATGCTATATTATTATAAATCTAACAGCAGTTCATCGACGGGGCTGACAACGACTACAGGTCTGTCAACCGCCGCAGCTACAGAATATGTAAATTCTTCTCTTTTTGGAAGCTCATCTGCGTTAAGTCCCTTATTCATTTATTATGTAGAACGGTGTGTGATCAATAAACAATCGATCAAAACAGACAATGGTGCCTACATGGTAAATATTCCTGAAACATTCCAGGGGTTAACTAATAATTCGGGTAAAGGTTCTGCTCTTACACTAACGACCGGCGGAACAAAATATAGTTTCGCAGGCGACTGTTATGAAAATCTTTATACCTATCCATCTAATGGTTCCAATACTTCCACACAGTTTAGAACTGCGCCATCGGCTTCAGCGATTTCTAACGGCGCAAACTTTAAAATTGGATTGCAAAGCGGGACTACTGGTAGCAGCGGCACTACCGCCCATGGTTATTATGTTATCAACAGCAGTGACCCCGTGACTGACGCAAAAACCGCCATCGCTAATAAAAAACCAGTGATGATGGGCTTTAACGTCTATGACAATTCGAAATATCAATACTTCGAAGGCTTGGGAGTAAAAGGATATTCGCCCACCAACTATACATACAATCCCCTTACTTCAAGTGGTTCACTTGCATCAGGAGTTAGATTACTGGGCGGTCATGCAGTTCCTTTGATTGGCTATATTGATGATGCCTCTCAACCTGGTGGCGGTGTTTTTATTTGTGAAAATTCCTGGAGCACATCCTGGGGTTATAAAGGCTACTTCTATTTACCCTACTCTGTTTTAAGAAGTAAAACGATTGTTTCTTCTGGCAGCTTATATGTAGCAATTATTTGAACGCTAATTACCACATCAAACGATCATATTCGTCATATCGATATTTTTTATCGGCGAGGAGAAAGAATGTAGTAGCAGTAAGCAGAGCAAGTGCAAAAAGCAGGGATAGATTTCGTTGGTTTGGTTTCATAACTGATCTTTTAAAATTTGGGAAAAACTATCAATAATCATATAAAATTGTGCCAGTATTTGTCAGCATGGGAAGCAAACTAACCTCGTAAGGGGAGGTTTGCGGAGTGACCTATTTGAAGCCAAACTCCGTTAGTTTTGACTTTGTTGTATTATAATCCTCATGCCGTAAACCACGTAGGCCAAGCGTGTTGGCCACTTGCACAAACATAGCCCGGTCTTCAATATAAATAACCTGTCGCGGCAACACCTGCGCAGTATCCAACGCAATTTTAAAAATATCTGTATCTGGTTTTCGAAAATGAACGAAACTGGAAACGATAAAGAAATCCGCAAGTTTATTCAACATGAATTTCTTTATTCGATATTCCGCCAATTCCCTGCCTTCATTGCTGACCACTGCTATCTTTAATCCATATTTCCGTTTTAATTGTGTCAATAATGCAAGCATACCCGGCAAAAGCTGTGATTGGTTGAACATAAACTTCCTGAAGTCTTCACGGCTAAACGATCTTTTTCTATAAAATACCACACGATTCAAATATTCATCTTGGGTGATTTTCCCCGCTTCATAAGTGTCAAATGTCAGGTGATGGCGTTCTTCCGTTTCATTAGGATCAAGTTTAAAAATTTCAATTGCTTTTTTGCGGCTAATGTGGTCCCAGCCATTGGTAAGCAGCACGCCACCAATATCTGTAAAGATGGTAGTGATTGCGGATTTTGTTTTCATACTACTAGCTTTATTTTACCGGATAAATCTTTGCCGCCCAACCGCCGCCATTCGAAAGATGAATACTCCATTTTTGACCGGAGGTGATCTTAACAATCTTTCTTTTATAATCCGTTGCGTCGCGATCGGCATTGATACCATCCTGGAAGATCTCGGCTTCATAATTGCCTTCCTTCAAAAAAGAAAGCTCGAGCACAAGATCCTTTGCGTTCCAATTATTCATTGCACCGATATACCAAGTATCATTTTTTCGTCGCGCTATTGCGGCATATTCGCCAAGTTTTCCATCCAGCGCGATAGTTTCATCAAAGGTTGTGGGGATCGACGATATAAAATTAACGCTTTCGGTTTCCCGCATATAGGCCGTAGGGTTATCAGAAAGCATTTCAAAAGGCGCTTCGTACATTACATACATGGCCAATTGATGACATCGCGTTCCCTGGCTCATAGGCATGGAATTGATTGGCCGAAAGGCCTGCTTAGTTGCATTTCGCATAGCGCCCGGCGTATAATCCATTGGCCCCGCTATCATCCGAATGAAAGGAATGCTTACATCAAACCCGGGCATATCGGGGTTGCTCCATTTCAATTGTTCCATGCCATGTACCCCCTCTACATTTACGACATTCGGATAGGTTCGTAATAAACCTGTGGGCTTATAAGCTCCATGAAAATCGACCATGATGTGATGACCTGCGGCATTCTTAGCCACGCGGTAATAAAACTGCACCATGTTTTGATCATCGCGGTCCATAAAATCAATTTTAAATCCTTTGACTCCCATTTTGGAATAAGTGGAAAATATCTCGTCCATTTTTTGATCTAACGGATATGAACCCATCCATAACCAAACGCCGACATTTTTTTGTTTTGCATAGTCGATGATCTGCGGTAGATCAATACCCGGAACAATCTTCATAATGTCCTTATCGTCCGACCAGCCTTCATCCAAAAGAATATAGTCAATGTGGTTAGCAGCAGCAAAGTCCGTATAATATTTATAGGTCTCCGTATTAACTCCCGCCCGAAAATTGACGTGAGATATATTCCAATCATTCCACCAATCCCAGGCCACCTTTCCGGGTTTAATCCATGAAACATCCTGCAGCCGCGATGGTGAGGCCAGGCGGTATATCATATCGTTATTCAAAAGATCTTTGTCATTTGTGCTTATAATTACTACACGCCATGGAAAATTGCGGGTACCGGCTACTTTCGCAATAAACTGGGCACGTTTTGTTACGAGTGCCTGGACCGGGTTCGCATCATTTTGCATTTGTTCAAGTACATAAGGGGCAAAGTCTCCGCGTAACCCGGTGGGCGCATTCGATAAAAACATACCGGGGTATTCTTCCAGGTCGGCTTCGGTTATCACCGCCTTTTTATTATTTGGTAATTCAATCAGCACGGGCGCAAAAGCAACTGTATCTTTTACAAACTGGGAAAGTTTGATATGCTGGTAGGTATTTTCAAATGAACATTGATATTTATCATGATTATGCGGATCATTTGAATACGGAATGTAGGCAGAGTCATCGCCTGTAAAATTGAAACTCGCTTCCTCGGACTTGATGACAATACTATCCTTTCTCTTTGTAAAAAATCTATAGGCGATTCCATCATTGTAGGCCCT
>DASXOT010000643.1:0-3719 GCA_036494065.1 Chitinophagaceae bacterium | reverse complement strand
TAAAAGCTTGTCGATATTTTTATCAAATGATCGATCCTCGCCTGCATACCTGGCACTTTTCACCCCTGGTTCTCCACCCAGTGCCTCCGTCTCTAGTCCCGTATCCTCACTAAAGCACCCATCGGCTATTGAGCTGCTTTTTGTCAATTCATGAATGATTCTTGATTTGTTGCTCGCATTCCCTTCGAGGGTTTCAAAAGGTTCAGGAATGTCCCTGTCAATTCCCGCTTCCTTCAATGTTATGATCTCTATAAAAGAATTCCTGATGACGGATCTGATTTCATTTACTTTATGTTCATTGTTTGTTGCGAAGATCAAATTCATTGATTCGAATTTAATGCTGTTGGATATCCGATTATGTTTTCAACACCCGGCTATACGTCAAATATCTTCCTCAGGCAAACCCATAATTTACTTTTTAATATCTTATCCGATTCCAGTTTTTCAAGAGATGGCGTATGTAAAAATGTACATTGATTAAAAGGTTGTACCTGGAATTCGGGAAAGTTCACCGGCATTTCAAATTCTGCGGGGCTTATACCAAATAAAATAGTCGCTTTCGGTCTGAACTTTTCGGACAAACTCTTATGGGAAGAGGACGGTGCGTTTGACAGGTTAAGGATCGCCACATCGGCAAGACTTAACTTACATGCTCCGAGTATAGATGTCAGGAAGTTTAATTGCTTATCGGGAAGGTATGTTATGTCGTCATAGTGAACAATGAGCAAACAATTCTTTTTATAATCTCCTAGATACTTCCACTCCGCAGATTTAATTTCAGCAGAAAGTGTAATGACCTGATTGCTTGTCAACGAATCATTCTTTTTGATTTCATCTCGTTCATTTGCCGTGTCAGCCGGTTTTTTTTCGTTTTTGGCAATTACGTTATCGGTCTCAATAAGCGAGTTCCTATACAAGCTGGTCACCAATGAAGAATTAAGTTGAATATGATTGAGCGACATAGTAATAATAGGGATAATGAATCTTCTTTTTTTCGTTTCTTTGTGTTGCAAAATAACTTATTTATGATAGAGGCTATTGATATTTCAGTAACAAGAACAGAACGGAGTAAATTACAGGATTTAGACCTTGAGAATATTCCCTTCGGCAAATATTTCAGCGATCACATGTTGGAAGCAGATTTCATCGATGGTAGATGGACTAATATTGAAATAAAGCCCTACCAGCCTTTGTTATTTGAGCCGTCATTGGCAGCTCTTCACTACGGGCAGTCCATTTTTGAAGGAATGAAAGCTTATTGTGATGGCAACGGAAATGCATATATTTTTCGGCCGTATGATAATTTACATCGCTTTAATGCTTCTGCGATCAGAATGAGTATGCCTGAAATACCTGAAGAGATTTTTATAGAAGGTTTACGCCAGTTAATTGAGATAGACAAGAGTTGGATTCCCGCTAAAGAAAACCATTCCTTGTATATACGTCCTTTGATGTTTGCGGCGGACACTGCGCTGGGGGTAAGGCCTGCTGATACGTACAAATTTATTATTATGCTTAGTCCTACTGGACCATACTATGCGGAGCCAATGAAGATTGCAGTGGAAGAAATGTTTACAAGAGCTGCTCCGGGAGGTGTTGGTTTTGCTAAGAATGCTGGTAACTATGGAGGGAGCATGCGCGCTGCTACCATTGCGAGGCAAAAGGGCTATGACCAGGTATTGTGGACAGATGCTTTTGAACATAAATGGCTACAGGAGGTTGGAATGATGAATGTATTCTTTATCATTGATGGAACAGTGGTGACACCTTCCCTGGACGATGGCTGCATATTAGCTGGCGTCACTCGCAGTAGCGCCATTACATTATTGAAAGAAATGGGTTTAAAGGTGGAAGAACGAAAGATTAATATTGATGAACTGCTCAGGGCCAATAAAAGCGGAGCACTAAACGAAGCCTTTGGCACAGGAACGGCCGCTACCATTGCATTGATAAAAGAATTAAAATACAGGGATCAGATCATGCAATTCGACACGTCGGGTTTCAAAGTCGCATCTGCTTTAAGGAAATCAATAACCGATATCAGGGAAGGCAAAAAGGAAGATAAATATGGGTGGTTGCTGAGGGTTTAGTGGACAGTTGCCTATAGCCCATTAATTACAAGTTTTCAGCATAATCTAAAAATTATCGTCTAGCCACCTCCTAGTTATCATCTATTCCCCTACCTTTGCCTCCCGAAATTTCGGGATTAAATTTAAAGTTTAGAATGCCTACAATCCAACAATTAGTACGTAAAGGAAGAGATATCATAAGGGCAAAGAGCAAATCCAGGGCATTAGACAGCTGTCCGCAACGTCGTGGTGTATGTACCCGCGTATATACAACAACACCCAAAAAACCCAACTCCGCTTTACGTAAGGTGGCGAAAGTTCGGTTGACGAATAAGGTGGAGGTGATTGCTTATATACCGGGAGAAGGGCATAACTTACAGGAGCACTCAATTGTACTTATTCGCGGCGGTCGTGTTAAGGATCTACCCGGCGTTCGCTATCATATTGTTCGCGGATCACTGGATACCGCTGGAGTAAAGGATCGTAAGCAGAGTCGCTCCAAATATGGCACAAAAAGAGAAAAAGCAGGAGCAAAAAAATAATTTTGAGTTTTCAACTATTAAATCAGCGATAGTACATGCGTAAAGCACAAGCAAAGAAACTTCCGTTAGCGCCAGATCCAAAATATAATGACAAACAGGTTACCCGGTTTGTAAACAACTTGATGTGGCAAGGCAAAAAAAGTACTGCCTTCGACATCTTCTATGACGCGGTCGATAAAGTGGCTAAGCAAACCGGCGAAGATGGTTATGAAATCTGGAAGAGAGCATTGGTCAATGTTACCCCGGCTGTTGAAGTTCGCAGCCGTCGTATCGGTGGGGCTACATTTCAAATTCCTGCAGAGGTTCGTGCTGACAGAAAGATTTCACTAAGTATGAAATGGCTTATCAGGTATAGCCGCGAGAGAAATGGCCGAAGCATGGCTGATAAATTGGCGAATGAGATTGTAGCCGCCAGCAAAGGCGAAGGCGCTGCTTTTAAGAAAAAAGAAGACACGCATCGTATGGCTGAAGCTAATAAAGCTTTTGCCCATTTCCGTATATAAACTTACAAGAACATGGATCCTCGAAGCCATTCCAATATTGGGATGGCTTTTTGTTTATCTGCAAATGAGATACTGGAGATAAAAAAGCCGCCCCGATAGATTGAGGCGGCTTGAATTTTTTTTAATAAGAATTACATACCACCAGACGATGGCATTCCATTGTCATCAGATGATGTAGAACCCGCACCGGATGAAGTTGAAGACGCCTTAGGCTCGTCCATTGGTGGGGGAGATGTTGGTTTTGGAGTTGATTGTTTCGGCGCAGCCTTTTTAGGCGCAGCTTTTTTGGGTGCAGCTTTTGGTGGAGCAGCCTTTTTAGGTGCAGCTTTTTTAGGAGCGGCCTTTTTCCTTGCAGCTGCTTTCTTTTTAGGAGCAGCCTTCCTTTTTACTATTTTTTTCTTAGGGGCTGCTTTCTTTTTTGCCACTTTTTTCCTGGGCGCTGCTTTCTTTTTAGATGCTACTTTCCTTTTGGGCGCAGCCTTCTTTTTTGCTTTCTTTTTTGCTGCCATACAATAACGGGTTTTGGTAAATTTTAGATTTTGAAATGAAGTTTGTTTGTAAGGAAGGTCAAGTTACAAACATTGAAATGTAATAACAAAATTTTA
>DASXOT010000642.1:0-2020 GCA_036494065.1 Chitinophagaceae bacterium | reverse complement strand
CTGATGGAATTGCGGCAGATCTTTTTTTAACGAATGATCTAATGCCACAAAGAAAGGGTTAAAATTTCCGGATGGACAGTCTATTCATCAATTCTTCTGTGTACAGCTTTCTTATTTTTGATGTATTTATACACTTGCGATATTATCAGGCAAATCATCATTAGCAAGATCGCCGTAGGTCCAAAGCCGCTATATGAAATAGGTAACATAACCAATCGTTTCTAATTCTCAGATAAGTACTTCTTCTATTTGTTTAAAGCCTTCGATGGGTTTAACATTTTCCCAAAGAATCCTATAGACTGTATCTGCAATGGGCATACCAGCTTTAATGCCCCGGTTAATATTATAAATACATTTTGAAGCGTTATATCCTTCTGCTATCATATTCATTTCCAACTGGGCCGCCTTTACGGAATAACCCTTGCCAATCATATTCCCGAACGTACGATTACGACTATATAATGAATAACATGTTACCAATAGGTCTCCAAGATAAACGGAAGCCGCATAGTTGGGAGCCCTGCGATGAGTAATCGGATCTTCGACGTCGTGCTCGCCAACAGCTATATGCTTAATGCCCGATTTCAAGAGAAAACCAGCCATCTCATCCGCACTATTGGCGATATATACACTTAAAAAATTGTCACCGTAATCAAGCCCGTGGGCTATGCCTGCACCCAGTGCGTAAATATTCTTCAATACTGCCGCATATTGCACACCCAAAACATCGTGATTGACAATGGTATTGATATACTCTGTTTTAAAATTAGATGCAATTGCAGCGGCTTTGGTTACATCAATGCCTGAAAAGGTGAGATAAGAGAGCTTTTCAGCGGCCACTTCCTCGGCATGACAGGGGCCCAAAACGGCAAAATAATCCTCAAGCGAAAGGTGGAATTTTTGGGACAACCACTCATTTAATAAAATATTTTGCCCAGGAATAATTCCTTTTATAGCAGAGACTACTTTTTTATTCCTGAAAACCGCTGGATCAAGATCAGCAAAAGTTTCTTCGATAAATGCAGAAGGTACTGCGATAATAACAATCTCCGATTCACTGACCACCTTACCAAGGTTATTTTCCAAAGAAAGAAGAGATGTATTAAAATAGGCAGAGCTGAGATAGTGAGGATTATGTCTTCTCTTTTGAATTTGATCAATGGTGCCGGGATTACGTATCCACCAGTTGATATGATGATCATTATCCGTTAAGATCTTTGCCAGTGCCGTAGCCCAACTGCCGCTGCCGATAATGCCAAATTGAAACATTAGACCTGGGATTAACAGGATTTTGGAGGACTTCAGGGAAATTGTACATCCATTAATCCCGTAAATTTCTTCTTGTATTTATTATTTCACACAACCCCAACTGTCAATTCATCTATTTCCAAATAATTCTATAAAGTCATAGAAATTTTGGTTCTTTTCACCATCCAAAAAATCATCTCATATCCCAATAACCCTATAAAAATCGTGGAAATCTAGTTCTTTTATAATCCTGCAATTTGTGGTTCTTTGTAGTCTCTAAAACAGCTTATCCTTCGGCACTACTTTTACCTTATTGCCGTCCTTTAATGTTTTGCTAACAGCATTGTAAGGAGCGCCCACTACTTCATCGCCTTCACTCAGACCACTAAGTATTTCAATATAATTGATATCCTGGATGCCCGTTGTAACGACTTTCTTTTTCACCGTTCCATCTTTTTGTAAAACAAAAGCTACTTCTTCAGTTTGATCACTGCTCAATGTGGTGGCAGCGTCATCTGAGTTATTATCCTGGCCATCATTCCCAGGTTTGTTTTTCTTATCTTCTTTCTTTTTGTCCTCAATGCTTTTATCGCTTCCCTTTACTCTTGCAGCCACAGCATTAATGGGGATCGAAAGCACATTATCATGTTTTTTTGTTTTTATGTCGGCGCTCGCATTCATTCCCGGGCGAAATACAAATTTCCTCGGATTTTTAGGATCAACCAGGTCACTGTATGAACTTGCTGCAAGCCTGATGCGAACTTCATAGTTT
>DASXOT010000641.1:0-5028 GCA_036494065.1 Chitinophagaceae bacterium | reverse complement strand
GTTCTGCTACGAAACTTGCCCGCTATCTCTCTGCTAATCAATATTATGATCTCGTCGGAACCGATCTTCATCATTTTGCGCATCTTAACGCGCTGAGAAATCCCTCACATTCTGCCATAATTCGGCAAATAATTGAATCAGATAAAATTTTGAACCGGGAGTTGTAGGGCTCAGGTTGGCAATATAATTGCATCAATTCTCGGGCGAAAAAGTATTCAAAGTTTAAACAATCATTTAAGGATTTTGTGATGGATATAAAGTAACTTAGACGTTCTTTTTAAATAAATTTTGTATGGCAAGCCTGGAGTTCAATAATCTGTTGGTTAGTAATGCGGATTTTTTAAAGCCATTTGCAATCAATCTTACAAAAGATACGGAATCGGCGAAAGATCTTTTCCAGGAAACTTTATTTAAAGCACTTGCTAACCAGGAAAAATATAATGTTGGCACTAACATAAAAGCCTGGTTGTTCACTATCATGCGCAATATATTTATTAATGACTATCGCAGGAAGGTGAAGCAACAAACTATTTTTGACAATACGCCCAACGACTATCTTCTCAATTATAAACAGCCTTCCATAGTAAATGCTGCAGAAAGTGATTTAAGGATAAAAGAAATCTATAAAGCCGTTTATCAATTGCCTGATATTTTTAAAACTCCTTTTCTTCTTTATTTTGAAGGTTATAAATATCATGAGATTGCGGAAGAACTGAAGGAACCTCTTGGTACCATAAAAAGTCGTATCCACTTTGCCCGCAAACTTCTAAAGGAACAAATCAATCGCTATTAATCGGCTCTCGTTTGATGGACACCCCACAGGTAATACTGGTAGATGATAAAGATCGCGTGACAGGGTTTATAGAAAAAATCGAAGCTCATCAAAAAGGCCTGTTGCACCGGGCTTTTAGCGTATTCATATTTAATGCTGCCGGCGAAATGCTCCTGCAGCAAAGAGCATTGAATAAGTACCACAGCCCCGGACTTTGGAGCAACGCATGCTGTAGTCATCCTTCCCCAGGTGAAGAAACCGAATTCGCTGCGCAGCGAAGACTTTTTGAAGAATTGGGTTTTTCAACTTCCCTCAAAAAGGTTTTCGATTTTATTTACCACGCTTCATTTGAAAATGGCCTCACAGAAAATGAATTTGATCACGTGTTTGTAGGATATTACGATGGAAAAATAAAAGCAAACCCTGATGAGGTGAGCGATTATTCATTCAAAACACGCGATGAGATTAGCCACGAATTGACAACCAAGCCAGGAACCTACACAGTATGGTTTCAGATCATCTTTTCACGGATTGAAGAATGGTGGGCAAAAAAAGCGATTCGATAAATACGTCGAAAACCGGAACCCCGTCAGTTGTTCTCATCGAATTGAAGCAATTGTCTTTTTACGGATTTCAACAAGCTAAAGATTTGTACCGCTTCGATTCCCAGCATCACGACCAATGCAAGTAAAACATACCATGGAATATTCACTCTTGGGATGTTTGGATAATTTTGAAATTTTGCGTAATACCATCCCGCCAGCGATATTCCAAAAGTGACTCCCACGACCATAAACGAAAGCAAAGAAAAAAATATTTTCAGGTACATGACCTGCATGGTTGAAAAACCAACTTTCAGATTTTCAAAAATTGCCGCCGGAATGATAAGAACCAAAGTGATCCAGCTCCAATTTCTGCCAAACCAGTCGCTGAAAACGGAGTTAAAAAGTACGATCAGAACAACTGAAAGCAGGCTCCAGGGAAATAATAAAAACCAGGAAGCCTTTTCATGTTGAGGATGTGGTTCCATAAGTATTTAGTGTTGTTTCAATAGAAAATTAGAATTTTTTTTTAGTTCCTCACAAATTGATTTTCAAAGCAGCAGAATGTTCTGGCTGGCTGTCTCCGTATAATCGGGACTGATAAAAAAAAGGAAGTTTTTGTTAAAAAAGTATTTACATTACACCGCATTTTTGTGAAGAAACCCGAGAAAATAAGATTGCTTCAGCAAGCCATCGCCTGCTTTGACGACACGCAAGCCTACAAACAACTGTTCTTGTTGTTTTATCCTTCCTTGGTATCGTTTGCTAACTCCATTGTACGGTCAAAAGAAGTATGTGAAGAAATTGTTTCCGATGTTTTTATAAAGATTTGGGAAAAAAGGCACCAGCTCGATAAGGTAGAAAATCTGTCCTACTACTTGTTTACGGCAGTAAAAAACAAGTGCCTCAACCAGCTAAACGACCAAAAAAATAAGCTCGGGTTAGAGATAAATGATACTGTTTTTGAATTTAAAAGCCTTTATCATGATCCTGAACAGAGGCTCATTTCAGCAGAAATGGTGAAGCAGGTTCAAAGGGCCATACAAGACCTGCCGCCCCGCTGCAGACTAATTTTTAAACTAGTAAAAGAAGAAGGTTTAAAGTATAAGGAAGTGGCAGAGCTGATGCAACTTTCGATTAAGACTGTTGAAAACCAGATGTCGCTTGCATTTAAAAAGATAGGATCGGCCATCGACTTCAAGCATTCACATTTTCCGGGTGTTTTTTCAAAAAATTAGAAGTTTGATTAGGGGTAAACCCTAAAAAAACTGTCATATTGGATACTAATTGTTTATAATGATTGCTGACAGGTTTTGGGAATTGCTTGCTAAACAGGCTTTCGCGGAAGCAAATGAGTCTGAATTGAGAGAATTTGAAGACTTTCTTTCCGATCACCCCGACTATAAGAATATCGCCGAATCGCTCACTGGATTATCTCACCAATCATTATTATCCGACCAGGATCACGAAGCCGAAAAAGTTTTTGAACAGCATGTCCACCGAATAAGAAATTTGGGGATTGAATTTCATGATGCCCAGATATCGAATTCAGAACCTGGGGCTGAACTTAAAACAAATGGTGTCGGTAAGAGGCTCAAGAGATGGAGTGTCTTCGCTGGCTGTGCGACCATAGTCGTTTTGACAATTCTGATTTTCAGAAATAACGTTTTTTCCTCCGCCCATGTCACGAAGTCAAAGGTGCTGGTGAGCCAGGTAACGACAAAGCCCGCTTCAAGAACCCAAATTCAGTTACCTGATGGTTCTAGTGTTTGGCTCAATTCGAGCAGTAACCTAACCTATGATAAAGATTTTGGCAAAGATTTGAGAGAAGTTAATTTAACCGGTGAAGGTTTCTTTGATGTTGTAAAAGATCCTTCTCACCCGTTTATCATACATACTAAAGTTATTGATGTAAAGGTGCTGGGAACTGAGTTCAATGTTAAGGCTTACCCAAATGATGCTTACACAGAAACAAGTCTTATTAGGGGGAGTGTGGAAATTACTGTTAAAAACAGACCCGAGGAAAAGCATTACCTGAAGCCTAATGAAAAGATGAGTGTGGCCAATGATATACTTAATGAGGAGGTGAAGAAAACAACAAAATCGCAACCGTTCATTTTGACCCAGCCTTTAACGTATTATCCGATTGATAGCACAATAGTTGAAACGTCTTGGGTAAATAACAGGCTCATATTCCAGGAAAATGAAACTTTTCGTGAAGTGGCATTGAAAATGGAGCGTTGGTACGGCGTGCGCATCAACTTTGCGTACATGGGAGCAGCCGATGAATACAGACCTTTTGTGAGTTTTCAAAATGAAACCATTAACCAAGCCCTGGATGAGTTGAAGGAAGGCTATAAGTTTAATTATAAAATGGATGGGCCAAACGTTACGATTACGCAATAAAATAAAAACAAGCTGCCAGTTATGTTGAGAATTATTAACACGTCATAATGAGTTATAAAAAAAGGGATCCTGTTGCTGCAGAATCCCTGAAGGTTAAACAATCTGATATATATAACCCGAAGGCTAAAATTATCTAACCTCTTAATTGAATGTATGAGTAAAATTACAAACCAACATGCTTTACTTCAAGATCAATTCTTTAAAAAATTTGTAAGGATTATGAGATTAACGATTGCCTGTTTACTAATAGCCTGCTTGCATGTAGCCGCGTCAGGTTATTCACAGGATCATATTACACTTAATCTTAAATCTGTCGAATTACGCAAGGCGCTGATTGCTATCGAGAAAAAGACTGACTATCGATTTCTGTTCAACGAGGAGCTGATAGCGCACAAACCAAAAATCGATATCAACGTAACCGAAACGCCTGTAATCCAGGTTTTAAATCAACTTCTTCAGAATACAGGACTTACTTATAAAGTTCTAAATGATAAGCTGGTTGTATTAAAAGAAATTGCTGACGAAAAAAGCCTGGACAACCTAACAGATGTGAGAGTGACCGGCCGAGTGACTTCGGCTGAAGGAGGCGACGGATTACCAGGAGTCTCTGTCTCAGTTAAAGGCGGCAATGTGGGTACATCTACAGACGCAACAGGTCGTTATTCTATCAGCGTTCCTGACAATGCAACATTAGTATTTAGCTCGGTTGGTTATGAAAGCAAGGAAGTTGCTGTGAATGGTCAGACAACATTAAACGTAACACTTGCTTTATCTACAAAAGTTCAGGAGCAGGTGGTGGTAATAGGATATGGAACTGCCAGCAAAAGAGATTTAACCGGTTCAATCGTGAAAATCTCCGGGAAGGAAGTTCAGGATAAACCAAACTCAAACCCGGTTGCTTCATTGCAAAGCAAAGTAGCCGGTCTTTATGTTGTAAATAATGGCACACCGGGTGCTGAACCTGATATTCGTATTAGAGGTACCGTGAGTATCGGCCAGGTGCATCCTTTGTATGTAGTAGATGGAATCTTCCAGGATAATATTGACTATATCAATCCCAACGATATCGAATCTATTGAAGTTTTAAAAGATCCTTCTTCACTGGCAATCTTTGGTGTTAAAGGTGCAACTGGAGTTATTGCCATTACAACAAAAAGAGCCAAAGCAGGGCAGACCATTATCAACCTCAATGTTTCTTATGGGTTTAAGAAACTGGTTGATAAGATCAAATTTGTCGACGCTAACGGTTTTAGTACGCTATTCAATGAGGAAAATGCAAATAATGGAGTGGCAACGCCTGATTATTCC
>DASXOT010000640.1:0-5062 GCA_036494065.1 Chitinophagaceae bacterium | reverse complement strand
AACGATTGTTATTTAAGTAAATTTGCACACTGTTTGGATGAAGAATTGAAGATTTAAGATTGAATATTGTGAGATATGATGCCGTTAAATCTTCAATATTCAGTATAATTCTTTTAAATTCTTTGTCATGCTCTTCGATCTTGATCTCATCAAAAAAATTTATGCCGAATTGCCCGGTAAAATTGAAAAGACCCGCAAGTTGACGGGTAAGCCACTCACTCTCGCTGAAAAAATATTATACGCTCATCTATCTCAGCCTCCGACTACTGTATATCAACGTGGAAAAGATTATGTTGATTTCGCCCCGGACCGCGTAGCTATGCAGGATGCGACCGCCCAAATGGCGTTATTGCAATTTATGACTTGTGGGCGTGATCGAGTAGCTGTCCCTTCCACGGTGCATTGTGATCACCTGATCCAGGCAAAGGTAGGGGCTGCTGAAGACCTTGCCACCGCTATAGATGTAAATAAAGAAGTTTATGATTTCCTGGCCAGCATCTCGAATAAGTATGGAATTGGTTTTTGGAAACCGGGTGCTGGCATCATCCACCAGGTGGTATTGGAAAATTATGCTTTTCCGGGAGGAATGATGATTGGCACTGATTCACACACCCCCAATGCGGGAGGTTTAGGGATGATCGCCATAGGTGTCGGTGGCGCCGATGCCGTAGATGTAATGGCCGGTCTTCCATGGGAATTAAAGATGCCAAAGTTGATAGGGGTAAAGATCACGGGAACAATTAATGGATGGACTAGCGCAAAAGATGTAATTCTTTGGGTCGCGGGTCAATTAACCGTTAAAGGTGGCACGGGTGCAATTGTAGAATATTTTGGCGATGGTGCAGACAGCCTGAGTGCGACTGGCAAAGGCACAATCTGCAATATGGGCGCAGAGATTGGAGCTACCTGCTCATTGTTTGCTTACGATTCAAAAATGAGCGCTTACCTGCGGTCGACTGGTCGCGAAGAAGTGGCCGCACTTGCTGATGGCATTCGTGAACACTTGCGGCCAGATCAGGAAGTGCATGATGACCCCGAAAAATATTATGACCAGGTGCTGTACCTGGACCTCAATAAACTTGAACCCTATTTGAACGGCCCGTTCACGCCAGATTTGGCAACGCCTATCTCTCAAATAAAAGAAGCAGTTGAAAAACATGGCTGGCCGTCAAAACTTGAAGTAGCATTGATTGGGAGTTGCACCAATTCCTCTTACGAAGACATGAGCCGGTCAGCATCCATCGTAAAGGATGCTTTGCATAAAGGATTGAAAGCTGCAAGCGAATTCACTATCACTCCCGGCAGCGAACAGGTTCGGTTCACTATCGAACGGGATGGCTTTATTAAAGAGTTTGAAGAGGTTGGCGGTATTGTATTGGCAAATGCCTGCGGCCCCTGCATCGGTCAGTGGGCAAGACATATTGACGATCCAAACAGGAAAAATACCATCCTGACTTCTTATAACCGAAATTTTGCAAAAAGAAATGATGGGCTTGCCAGTACGCATGCATTTGTTGCCTCGCCAGAGATCGTTACAGCCCTGGCGATGGCAGGAACAATTGCCTTTAATCCCATAACTGATACTTTAAAAAATGATAAAGGAGAAGAGGTCAAGTTAGCAGAGCCTTCCGGTTTTGAGCTGCCTCCACTTGGATTTGCTGTAGATGACCCGGGCTATCAGGAACCGGCAAAGAATGGGAGCGATGTACAGGTTGTAGTAAAGGCAGACAGTCATCGCCTGCAACTTCTGGCTCCTTTCCCGAATTGGGAAGGCACGGATCTTCTTGGTTTAAGACTTTTGATAAAGGCAAAGGGAAAATGTACAACAGATCACATTTCTATGGCGGGTCCATGGCTGCGATTTAGAGGTCACCTGGATAATATCAGCAACAATATGTTGATCGGTGCTATTAACTTTTTTAATGATCAGACTGACTCTGTAAAGAGCGAGATAACGGGCGAATATGGCCCAGTGCCCGCCACCCAGAGGCAATATAAACAGCTTGGAATTGGGACAGTTGTGGTAGGTGATGAAAATTATGGTGAAGGTTCTTCCCGGGAACATGCAGCCATGGAACCAAGACATTTAGGCGTGCGTGCGATCATAGTAAAAAGCTTTGCAAGGATTCATGAAACCAATCTCAAAAAACAGGGAATGCTTGCGTTTACATTTGCAAATAAGGCAGATTACGATAAAGTCCAGGAGGATGATTTAATAGATATCACAGGTCTTACACAGTTTGCGCCAGGCAGTCCAATTATGATGGTACTTCATCACCGCGATGGCTCCGAAGACAGAGTAACGTTGAATCACACCTATAATGAACAACAGATTCAATGGTTCAAAGCTGGTAGCGCATTGAATCTTATTAGGAAGCAGTTTCAAGGCTGATAGTAAGCCAAGCCATTGATCCTAAGACGACGGTCGATGGTACATAATCCACGGCAATGACTGGGGGTGGCACATGCACTTTTTCAAGTCATTCTTTATCCACTATCAGTTGCCATCCATCATCTATGCACTTTTAGTTATTATCTTTTAGTTGGTACGTACAGTCAGTTATCAGTTCTCCACTATCATCTATTATCGATCCACTTTTCACTTAGTTTTTATCTATTAATTATTTCAAAAAAAATGCACCCCTTTCCGGGATGCATTAACTGATTGTTATAAATACGGATCTAGTTAGAGCTTGGTGATAATTGGCTCTTCAATAAGCCTTGTATTCCTGTCAATCGTGAATACTTCTGGCTTGCTGTTTTTATCTGTTCTAACCTCAACCTTTAAAACTTCGTCGCTGATTTCATCAGTATTCAGTTGAAATACGCGGGTGAAATTTTTGGTTTTTACCTTTTCTGAGTAAAGAATATTACCATATACATCCTTGATGGTGATGGCAAAATTCTTTTCATCGGCACTGTTGAGGCTGAGCTGAAATACCGGTTGATTTTTCAGGGTACCGATATATTTTAATTCAGCGGCGGGTTTGTCGCCCGTTCCGTTATTTGCAAACGTAACTGCTGCCATCAAACTAAAAACAACTACCAATGCCATTGTTCCGTAAATTCTAATCCTTGATTTCATACAATTTTCATTTTTTGTTAAGAATGGGTTTACTACATCATTGATATGGATGCAATCGAAAATTCATTAATGCGAGCAACGTGTCTATAAGCTTATTGTGGCAATCGAATAGAAAGGCAAACAACTAAAGCAGTAACCAAGGTTTTTTATTCTGACTAAACAAGTGCAGTGTTGAATTCATTTTGATAATGTAAAACTAAGCCGGCTGAGCTAATTCATGAAATCGAATTGTGGGTCGATTTAGGATGATCAATGGCGCATCCTGGGGCATGAAACATTGCTTATCAATAGTTTTATGAATAACTTTTCATGATGTTCAAATGGAAAATCAGCCTATTCCGGCACCTTTAACAATACAGAAAAAAAACTTAACATTGGAGCGTATTAATTTACGTTTAAATTTAGGTTACTAAATTAATAATATTATGAGCGAGACCTCTCAAAAGACTTCGGTGAAAAAAATATCAAAAAAAGAAGCCAGGAAAATGGTGTCTGAAAAAATAGCAACTGCGTTGGCAGAATACAGAAGCACGGTTAAAGAAAAAAAATTCAGTACGAATTTGAAAAAGGCAAGTAAGTTATTTGCGGCTGATATTGCAAAAGCCTTCGCCAAACAAACACAAAAAATTAAAAAACCTGCGAAAATAAAGGTTGTAAAAGATAGCACACCTGAGCAACATGCTATTAACGCGAATTGACGCGAATAAAAACGAATTAACGCCAATACTGCCGCGCCGCGATCATGGCGCGGTTTCTTTTTACGCTAATAGACGCGAATTGTCGCTAATTAACACGAATAGCAAACGGAAGAATACATGCATTTCAATTTGCCCGCTTTTAAGGTGAATAAAAAGATATTTGCGACCATTCATGAGAACAAGAATTTTATGATGGTAAAGCCTTCTTTAATTGACCAATCGGTATTCTGCATAAACGCTAATTAACGAATGGATGCTAATCAACGCACATTAAATTGGCGCTGACTGGCGTCAATTAGTGTAATCAATTCGCGCTTATTCGCCATAATTGGCGTTAATTAGCGTTCATGGTTAATATTTCTGCAGCCCGACAGATTGCGTTGGCTCTTCCTGAAACGGAAGAATACATGCATTTCAATTTGCCCGCATTTAAGGTGAGAAAAAAGATATT
Source organism: Chitinophagaceae bacterium (assembly GCA_036494065.1). GTDB lineage: Bacteria > Bacteroidota > Bacteroidia > Chitinophagales > Chitinophagaceae > VBAU01. The sequence goes on along the minus strand of DASXOT010000640.1, from coordinate 828 downwards.
CGCGACAATTCATGAAGACAAGAATTTTATGATGGTAAAGCTTTCTTTAATTGACCAATCGGTATTCTGTATGATTGACAAGGATATTATTTTCCCGGTGCCCGGTGGTTGGGGAAAAAATGGCGCGACATTCATTAACCTTAAAAAAGTAAAGAAAAATCTGCTCAAAGATGCATTGGCCTCTGCCTGGAAAAATGTGGTCAATGCTAGTAGGCACTAATGGTAGCGAATGAACGCGAATTAAATGACACTGATTGGCGTTAATCAGCAAAAATTGGTGTCAATTCCCATAATCAATTAGCGTTCATATATTCGCGTTAATTCGCCATAATCAGCGTTAATTAGCGTTCATGAGAAAGATCATCCTCCTTTTAATCCTCGTCTCAATTTCCATAGCGCGTTTAGCAGCGCAAACCGATACTATCTCGGAGTATAAATTGACTACCGCGATGATCCCTATGCGGGATGGAATAAAACTTTTTACTTCTATTCTTACTCCTGTTAATGCAAAGCATCCTGTTCCAATCTTATTGCAGCGGACGCCTTATAGCGCTACGATGCGGCCCAATTTTAATCCGCTTAATGTGGCCTATTTATCGGGCATGGCAAAAGAAGGATACATTTTTGTGATGCAGGATATTCGCGGTAAATACAAGAGTGAAGGTACCATGCAGATACATCAACCTTTAATTCACGCTACGGAGAAGAACGCTGTAGATGAAAGCACAGATACATGGGACACCATCGATTGGCTGGTAAAAAATACAGAAAACAATAATGGCAAAGCAGGCATATTTGGAATTTCATATCCCGGCTGGCTGGCTCTTG
>DASXOT010000639.1:0-2269 GCA_036494065.1 Chitinophagaceae bacterium | reverse complement strand
AAATAAATCACGAGCAATTAAAATAACGAAAGAAGTCGACTAGTTTAAAAGACCGACGCACCATGTCCTTAGATAATTTTTTAAAATATTTTCACAGAAAAAAGCATTCTCAGTCCACTGTAGCCATTACCGTGGAAGAAGAAACAAATGAAGTTGCGACTAAGAACGAAAATGATATTGATATAAACTCAAATGATATTTCTATGGATACACACAGCTCGATGCCGGTTGAATTTGTTTATTTAGAAAGCCTGATCTCCTACCGTCTTGGTTTTTCAGAGAGACCGCGATTCCTTGCAGTGAAACACTGGAATCTGCCGGTAAAAAATTTTTTAGAAAAGCTCGGACTTGACAAAGATGAAGATGTAGCTACGCTGATACTAATTGGTCTCGCACCACACATTGTGCCGGAGTTATTTGACCAGGCCATCCAGGAAAAAATTAAAACATCCGGTGACTTTCCTGAAATTGGAGGTGTGCGCGGAAAGAATTTTCGCGGTTTTTTACCAACTGGTCAAACGGCCGTTTTTTTATTGGCCGGTAACGACTGGCAAAAACGGGCAAAAGTTGAACAGTTATTTTGGTCAGATCACGATCTCGCGCAAAAAAAGATTTTATGGCTCGAAGAACTCTCGCAAGGTGAGCCCATAATGAGTGGAAAGATCACGATAGCATTGGATCATGTTGACCTGTTTCTTTTCGGCGCTTCTGCTCCACCCCATTTCGGAGCTGGTTTTCCGGCAAAAAAGATCTCGACCCAATTGAATGCGAAGAATATTATGATGAATAAAGAAGTGAAGCGGCATTATAAGCATTTGAAAGAATGGATCAAACATAACCCACCCCTGATGAAAGAATGGGGAATGAAGAAAAGATTGCGTGAAGGTTTTCGTGTACTGTTTTACGGGCCTCCGGGCACCGGTAAAACTTTAGTGGCCAACCTACTGGGAAATGAAACGGGAAAAGACGTTTATAAAATCGACATTTCAATGGTCGTTTCGAAATATATTGGCGAAACGGAAAAAAACCTCGAGTTGCTTTTTGCGAGAGCGCAGGAAAAGGACTGGATACTATTCTTTGATGAAGCCGACGCAATCTTTGGCAAACGCACTGGTGTGCGGGACGCTCATGATAAGTATGCAAACCAGGAAGTCTCGTACCTGCTGCAACGTATCGAAGATTTCGATGGCCTGATCATCCTCGCGACAAATATGAAAAGCAATATCGATGACGCCTTTATAAGAAGATTTAATGATATAGTTAAATTTACTATGCCGAGTGAAGAGGAAAGAAAGGAGATTTGGGAAAAATCATTTCCTGATGAATCGGACTACACTGATATCCCAGAACACGTGAAAAAATTCGAGTTGACAGGGGGCAACATTATCAACATCGTTCATTTTGCAGGCATCCAGGCAATACGTAAAAGAAATGAATCGATGGACGGCGAACAAATAGATGCAACTAACGAGGGATATAGTGATGATGTAGCCGACACCGCCGTTCGGGATAAATTAAAATTTCACTTAGAGGATGTACTCGAAGGAATAAAAAAGGAATTGATAAAAGAAGGAAAGCCATTTCCTGTTTGAGATAAATTAACCGATTAAAAAAATACTAATCAACCAGCCAACAGCCCATTTGATCCTACGATATTACTTCAAAATTGGTGATGCCCTGCGCAATTAAAACTTTCCCCATTCAACTCCATAACTTTGCATCTCAATTTTTTTTATGAATTCAACCGATACGGCAACATTTGGAACGGGATGTTTCTGGTGCACAGAAGCAGTTTTTAAAGAATTAAGCGGCGTGATATCTGTGATGCCAGGTTATTCGGGTGGGCATACCATCAATCCAACTTATAAAGAAGTATGCAGTGGTGAAACAGGCCATGCGGAGTGTTCGCAAATAGTTTTTGATCCTTCAAAGATCACCTACGATGAGCTGCTGGAAGTTTTTTTCCAGGTGCATGATCCCACTACCTTGAATCGCCAGGGCGGAGATGTGGGAACGCAATACAGAAGCGTGATCTTTTATCACAATGATGAGCAGAAAATATTGGCTGAGAAATATAAAACCGAGTTGGATCGAAGCGGCGCATGGAATAAACCAATCGTCACGCAAATTGCTCCGATGGAAAAGTTTTACCCGGCTGAGAATTATCATCACGACTATTATGAATATAACAAGGATAAAAATCCTTATTGTACTGTTGTGATAAGGCCAAAGCTGGAAAAATTCAGAAAAGTATTCAGGGAAAAACTAA
>DASXOT010000638.1:0-4224 GCA_036494065.1 Chitinophagaceae bacterium | reverse complement strand
AAAAATTTCTCGATGAAAACTTTCTCCTGAAAACAAAAACCGCCTGGCAACTTTATCATGAATATGCCAAAGACATGCCGGTGATTGATTATCACTGTCACTTATCATCCCAACAAATTGCCGGCGACATACAATTCGAAAACATTACGCAAGCCTGGCTGTACGGTGATCATTATAAATGGCGGGCCATGCGTGCTAATGGCATTTCTGAAGATTATTGCACGGGATCAAAACCTGATCGCGAGAAATTTCAGAAGTGGGCCGAAACCGTTCCTTATTGTTTGCGGAATCCTTTGTATCACTGGACTCATTTGGAATTGCAGCGTTATTTTGATATAGATGATGTGTTAAATGGTGAAACTGCGGAAAAAATTTATGACGAATGCACACAAAAATTGAGAGAGCCGGGCTACTCCGTTCGAAACCTGTTGCGCCGAATGAATGTAAAATTGATTTGCACTACTGACGATCCTGTTGATTCATTGGAATATCATTTGACGATAAGAGAGGATGGTTTTGAAATCCCTGTTTTGCCCGCTTTCCGACCCGATAATGCCATGGATGTTGGCAAGCCAAATGCTTTTTTAGGTTACATAAAACAGTTAGAAGAAGTCAGTAGCATTTCCATTTCATCTTTCAGTGATTTTTTTAAAGCGCTTAAAACCCGTCATGATTTTTTTGCTTCTGTAGGTTGCTCTGTTTCCGATCACGGTTTGGAAGAGATATATGCAGATGAATTTAGTGATTCAGAAATCGATTCAATATTTGACAAAATTGTGAACGGCAAAGCACTCAATAGGGAAGAGCAACGCAAATTTAAATCCGCCATGCTCCTTCATTTTGCGGAATGGGATTGGGAGAAAGGATGGGTGCAGCAGTTTCATTTGGGAGCGTTGCGAAATAATAATTCAAGAATATTGCAAAAAGTTCCGAAGGACACAGGCCACGATTCCATTGGTGATTTTTCGCAGGGGAAACAACTTTCCACGTTCTTGAACAGGCTCGATAGCAACAATAAGCTGACTAAAACAATCTTGTATAATTTGAACCCGGCCGATAATGAATTATTTGCCACCATGACGGGTAATTTTAATGATGGTACCCTGCCGGGAAAAATTCAATGGGGATCGGCGTGGTGGTTTTTAGACCAAAAAGACGGAATGGTTAAACAATTAAATGCCTTGTCCAATATGGGTTTGCTGAGCCGCTTTATTGGAATGCTAACCGATTCACGCAGCTTTCTTTCTTATCCTCGTCATGAATACTTTCGGCGGATATTATGTGATTTGTTTGGCGATGAGATTGAAAATGGTGAACTGCCCAACGATATAGATTGGACAGGAAAAGTGATCCGGGATATTTGTCATCATAATGCTGTGAATTATTTTAACTGGCAACCGATATTACAACCTGGAAAGACCAGGACTACCGTATAAAATTATTTTAAAAGCTCTGAATGCATATGTCAAAAAAGGTCGTCACTCTTGGGGAAATTATGTTACGATTGTCAACGCAGGATTTTAAAAGATTTGTCCAGGCGGATAGCTTCGACGTGACCTATGGTGGCGGAGAAGCCAACGTAGCCGCAGCTCTTTGCAATTATGGTTTAAATGGCACATTCGTCTCAAAGGTTCCTAATAATGCAATTGGTCAATCAGCCATCAATCATCTTCGCCGATACGGTGTAGATACACGATTCATCGCAAGAGGTGGTGATCGCCTGGGAATTTATTTTTTGGAAACGGGCGCATCGATGCGCGCTTCGCAAGTTATTTATGATCGCGCCGGCGCTTCGATTGCCGAAGCCGCAATAAACGATTTCGATTTTGATAAGATTTTTGAAGGAGCTGATTGGTTCCATACAACAGGAATCACCCCGGCACTCAGTGATAAATGCGCAGCACTTGCAGAGCATGCGTTGAAAGCTGCGAAGGAAAAAGGTATTACTACGAGCATTGATTTAAACTATCGAAAAAAGCTCTGGAGTAAAGAAAAGGCGCGGGAAGTAATGACAAAGCTTTGCAAATACGCAGACGTTTGCATTGGCAACGAGGAGGATGCTGATACAGCACTGGGATTTAAGGCGGCAAACTCGGATGTGACCAGGAGCGAGTTGAATATTGAAGGATATAAAAATATTTTTCAACAGATGAAGGAGAAATTTGGATTTAAGTATGTTGCTTCCACTTTACGGGAAAGTCATAGTGCAAGTGACAATGGATGGAGTGCGTTAGTGTATGATGGCAACGAGTTTTATCATACGCGCCAGTATGAGGTTCGCATTGTGGATCGTGTTGGCAGTGGAGATTCTTTTGCCAGTGGTTTTATTTATGGACTTGTTACGGGAATGACTATGAAAGATGCTGCAGAATTTGGTGTGGCCGCATCTGCAATCAAGCATACGATTCCAGGAGATCTCAATCACGCCACATTAAATGAAGTGAAGGATTTATTGAAAGGAGATGCCTCAGGACGAGTGCAGCGATAATTATTTAAGGTAATTGTAAATCGATTACAACCCTTTCTCTTCAATTGAATCCCTAATCAATAAAAAGATGGCAGATAAAAAACTCATAACGGACACAATCATTCAGCAAGGCATTTTGCCATTGTATTTTAACTCTGATGAGACAGTCAGTATGGAAGTGTTGAGGGCTATATACAGGGCAGGAGTCAAGGCTGTTGAATATACGAATCGTGGAGAGGCTGCTTTTAAAAATTTTAAGAAATTAATCGAAATAAAAAACGAAGAAATGCCGGGCATGTTCCTTGGAGTTGGTACTATAAAGAATGAAGTAGAAGCCAGGGATTATACAAATGCGGGAGCCGATTTCTTGGTGAGTCCCGGGTTGATATCAGAGGTGATAGATTATGCCAGCAGTAAAAACATTTTTTATGTACCCGGTTGTATGACGCCAGGCGAAATCATCGCAGCGGAAAACAAAGGGATTGTGTTTATCAAACTTTTCCCGGGTAATTTACTTGGCCCTGAATTCGTGAGTAGCATTAAGGATATATTCCCCAAATTATTATTTATGCCCACGGGTGGAGTAGATACAACCTGGGAAAATCTCCAGACCTGGTTTAAAGCCGGAGTTTGCGCCGTAGGCATGGGAAGTAAACTGATCAGTAAAAAATTAATGGAGCAAAGAGATTTTGCCGCGATTGAAAACTCAACGAAAGAAGTACTGGAAATAATTAAACAATTGAAAAAAACCGCATAGATATTTAACTGGATTAAAAACTTCCCTTTTGGGGGTGGGAGTAAAATGCCGGATGTCATAGGAAAATACAGATGGACAATTTGTGCTTTATTATTTTTTGCTACAACAGTCAATTATTTAGACAGACAAGTTTTAAGTCTACTGGAACCTTACCTCGCCGATCCCAGGGTATTTAACTGGAGCAATACTGATTATGCAAACATTACTGCAGCTTTTCAATTTGTCTACGCTTTCTCTCTATTGATTGCGGGTCATATCGTTGATAAATTTGGTACAAAGAGGGGATACAGCATCGCTATAATCATTTGGTCAGTTGCCGCTATTACGCATGCCTTTGCTATTCCGATAGGTAAACCTTTCGCGGCTCTTTTTGGATGGATTGGCATCACAACTTTTTCTGTTTCCGTTCTCGGATTCATGTTTTCGCGATCTATTTTAGCATTTGGTGAAGCAGGAAATTTTCCAGCAGCTATTAAAGCAGTTTCAGAATATTTCCCTAAAAAAGAAAGATCTTTTGCCACCGGGGTTTTCAATTCGGGTACCAATATCGGTGCCATACTCGCTCCTCTCACAGTTCCATGGATTCGTGTAAACTGGGGTTGGGAAGCTGCATTCATTATCATGGGCATTCTGGGTTTTTTGTGGTTGATTTTTTGGCTTATGCTTTATGAAAAACCTGAAAAGCAAAAGCGACTGACTAAAGCAGAATTTGATTATATCAATTCTGGCGAGGAAAATGCTTCGGGCATTGTAATACCGGATAGTGTGACGGGCCGTGTACCGTGGAGAAAACTTTTAGATTATCCGCAAACCTGGGCTTTCACTTTTGGTAAATTTATGACTGACGGCGTGTGGTGGTTTTTTTTATTCTGGTTGCCAAACTACTTGAAAGTACAATACAATGTTGTTGATATTGCCGTCATGTTGCCGCTGGCTGTTTTATATACACTGGCAACGGTCGGCAGCATTTGTGGGGGCTGGTTCCCTATATATTTTATAA
>DASXOT010000637.1:0-1807 GCA_036494065.1 Chitinophagaceae bacterium | reverse complement strand
TTTTTGAATTACAATATCACCCGCCACAACCAAAGTTTCTTTATTGGCCAGTGCTACTGTTTTTCCGTGGCATAGTGCTTTTAATGTTGGCTTTAAACCTGCATAACCCACAATCGCAGCAAGCATTACATCATAACAATCCATAGCAGCTACTTCTTCCAGGGCTTTTTCACCACCGAATACTTTTGTATTGGTTGAAGAGAGGACTTCTTTTACCTCGGCATATTTACTTTCTTCACTGATTACTACAATATTCGGCTTGAACCGTAACGCCTGCCTGATAAGCAGGTCATGGTTTTTGTGGGCGGTGAGTATTTCAACGGAAAACTGATCAGGATGTGCTTCAATGACCTCAAGCGCCTGTACACCGACAGAGCCAGTGGAACCGAATATAGCAATGCGTTTTATAATATTATCACCTGTCATTGGTCAACAGCGCATGAACCTTTATCGTTCGATGGATTAATTGTTTGTCAATAATTGCAACAATAAACCAATGTAGCCATTTATTATTTTACCCTGGTTAAGGATTCAACTTTCTGCCCATTTATTTAGCTCATCTGCAATTAGCCTGTCATTGCTTAGCCGTGGAACTTTATTCTGTCCGCCTAATTTACCAATTGATTTCATGTAATCAATAAATCCATGTTTACGGACCGGAGTTATTTTTAGTGGTTGAAGAATATTCCCGGAGATCAGGTCATCGTAATAAATATTTTTTGCTCTCATCCGGGTGTCCAGTTTTTTTATGAACTCAGACATATCTGCCGGTTTGTTTTCGAATTCGATGAACCACTCATGGTAACTCCTGCCATCAATGTCTTCTACCTTAGGTGCTACGGTAAATTCTGTGATATGAACATCCTCTTCATTCGCCGTATTCATTAATGCCTGTTCTACCTCTTCGCCGATCACATGTTCTCCAAAGGCCGAAATAAAATGTTTGATCCTTCCTGTAACAACCAGGCGATAAGGTTGTGTGGAAACAAATTTTACAGTATCGCCAGTATTGTATGCCCAAAGTCCGGCGTTATTGCTTATTATCAGGGCATAGTTTTCTCCCACTTTAACGTCTTTGAGTTGTAAGCGTGTAGGCTCGGCTTCGAATATTTCGTTGGCAGGTATAAATTCAAAAAAGATCCCACTGTTTGTATTTAACAATAAACCTTCTGCCTGTTGCGAATCCTGAAAAGCAAAAAAACCTTCAGAGGCAGGAAATGTTTCAATTGAATCAATTTTCTGACCGATACTTTCAAATAGCCTTGCTTTATAAGGTTCAAAATTGACGCCGCCATAAACGAGCACGGAAAAGTTGGGAAATATCTCTTTGATCTTTTTCCCGCTTTTTTCAATAAGCCGGTCGAAATACATTTGCACCCAGGGCGGAATGCCACTGATCAAAGTCATGTCTCTTCCAAAGGTTTCTTCGACGATCTTATCTAGTTTGGTTTCCCAATCTTCTATGCAATTAGTCGTGTAGGAAGGAAGTTGATTTTTTCTCAAATAGCTGGGCACATGATGGTTCACGATGCCACTTAACCTGCCTGTAGGAATATCGGCTATTCTCTCCAGTTCAGGTGATCCGGACAGGAAGATCATTTTGCCATCAGAAAATTTTGTGTTCCCCGTCTCAGCCATATAGCATAGTAATGCATTCCTGGCTGTATTGATATGGTTGGGGATTGAGTCTTTTGTAATGGGAATATACTTTACACCGCTGGTAGTGCCCGAAGTCTTGGCAAAATAGATAGGTCGCCCTTTCCAGAGGACGTTGTGTTTGCCTGATTTGATCCTGTCGATGTATGGC
>DASXOT010000636.1:0-3842 GCA_036494065.1 Chitinophagaceae bacterium | reverse complement strand
TATTGTTGTTGCTGACTGCTTGCTTACCGGCGATGTCCCAGACATGCACCGGAACTTTAGGCAATCCCGTTTTTAGTATCGACTTTGGCGCCGGAGCCGGACCGGGTGGGCCAACAGCGCTGGTTCCCAAGGATTATCAGTCCACTTCGCAAAACTGTCCAGCGCAGGGTTATTATACATTGGCCAACAGCACAGCTTCCTGTTTCAACAATGACTGGCATATTGTTCCTTCCGACCATACTCACACGGCTTCCAATGGGTATTTTTTAATGCTCAACCTGAAACCCGGTACATCGGATATTTTTACGGATACTATAAAAGGGCTATGTCCAAATACAACTTTCAACGTTAGCGCCTGGGCTTTGAACCTGGTAAATCCACCAGCATGTGCCGATCCAGATCCCAAGCTGACATTTACCGTCATGGATCTTTCGGGGACTGTAATCACGCAATACACGACCAAGGCAATTGGCAAAACAACATCGTTTAACTGGAAGGAATGCGCCTTTCAATTCCAGGGACCTGGCAGCGGAAGTGTTATTTTAAAGATATCTGAAGCGTCGCAAGGCTGCAGCACTGGTCTTGCACTGGATGATATCACGTTCAGGCCCTGCGCCGGAATGATCACGGCTACTTTTGCCAATTCAAGTTCGACAGTACAAACCTGCGAAAATAATCAGCCAAGCTACCAACTAAGCGCTAATTATAGTGGTCTAAATAATCCCTCGGTACAGTGGCAACTGAGTGAGGATGGAAACAATTGGGCTGATATTCCCGGGGCAACAGGCAATATTTATAACCGGCAACCATCACAAAAAGGTTTTTTTTACTATCGCTTCTCAATAATTGAAAACAATAATACCAGTTGCCTTTTCTATTCCAATACTGCAAGTGTTGAGGTGCAGTCTATATTTTCACAGGCAACCAACTATGTTTTTGGTTGTTACGGTGCACCTGTTGAATTATTTGCGGCTGGCGGAACATTTTATAACTGGACGGGGCCGAATGGTTTTGCGTCAAATTCTGAAGGGCCGGTCATACCGAAAGTGAATTTTAATAATACCGGTGCGTATATCGTAAAAGTGGCAACAACTGCCGGATGTACTGCATACGATACGACTAATCTTGTTATTTATGCTGCTCCTGTCGCAACAGCGTTACCCCAACAAAGTTTCGTCTGTGATGGAAATGGTATTCAGTTGCAGGCAAGTGGCTCGATCAGGTATAAGTGGCAACCCTCAGCAGGTCTTTCGAATGATACTATCCCAAATCCGATAGCATCACCAACAGAAAATACAACATACATTGTAAGAGTCTACAATGAGCACACCTGTTATGATACAGCATCAGTCCAGGTAATAGTATGGAAGAGACCGACTGTTGACGCTGGCCCGGATAAATTTACTTTTAAGAATAGGGCAGTACAATTGCAAGGCAAGGTGACGGGTAGCGATATTTCTTATACCTGGTCTCCACCCACCTATCTCGACAATACATCCATCGACCACCCCAGGGCGGCGCCCCCGAGTTCCATCACCTACACATTAACCGTGACTTCAAATGATGGTTGCGGAACGGTATCGGACCAGGTAACTGTTGGCGTGATCGACAAAATGTTTATTCCCTCAGGGTTCACACCCAATGCCGACGGATTAAATGATGTGTGGGAAATCATTACGTTTGAAGAATACCCTAAGGGCACTGTATACGTTTTTAACCGATGGGGACAGATCGTTTATTTCGGCAAAGGTCTTAACTATAAACCCTGGGATGGCAATTTTAATGGTCAGCCTGTAGAAGCGGGAACGTATGTTTACCTTGTCGATCTCCACAATGGCAAGCCTATACTCAAGGGAACTGTAACCGTAATAAGATAACAAATCGGCTACGCGTTCTTAATTTGGTTTGATTTCGTGGTTTTATTCGGCACGGGTCTCACGGTATATCCTGCTTTGCGCAATAAATTAATCACACCCTTATCCCCCGGTAAGTGACCCGCTCCCACTGCTACCATAACCGGGTGATCTGTCATGATCGTTTTCAATTTTTCGACCCAGTTCTTATTGCGGTTGTATAACAAAATGTCCGTGAAATTAGCCATGCCGAGATCGGTGGTCTTCGTAAGTTCTTCGAGTTGGGAAAGATTTTGATCGCGGTAAGCCTGCAGAAGTTTTTCATACTCCTTACTATCCGTGGTATCTCCTTTCCCGGCATCGTCTACAAATTTCACAAGTTCCGTCGCTTGCAGTTTATAGGGTATAGTATCGAAAATGCTCATCTGGTAAGCCATTGTTTCCAATCCACGTATTTTTTTCCCATTCGTTTTTGCCTCTTTCATGATCACTTCTTCCATGGCTTCGGGTGATGCACAACCGGTACTTCCTTCCATCAACATGGATGCGGCCAATAATGGCTTATATGTTTCAAGAACAGAGAAAGGGAGCAGGGTTTCGTTATTCTCAAAATACTTCTTCACTCTATCATAATCGGGCTTGGTTAGCAAATCGGCGAGCGTTGTGTCGTCCCGCATTTTCATTTTTTTTAGAACGCCAAGCATTTCAACCAGGTTGTCCATATCTACTTCGAGATAGACCTCATCGATATTTCCAATGGCGGTCTTCAGGCTATCACTCAATTGAGCATCATCAGAACAGATCATGTGTATCGTTCCGAAAAGATAGGATGACTTCTGAAGGCCATTCCCACTTATTTGCCAAAGCAGGGTATTGAAATCACCTTTACTCTTTCCCTGAGCCAATGAAAACAGCGATATCATTGATGCCAATAAGCCAACACTCCATTTCTTCATGTAAAAGAAGTTTTGTGCAAATTACTAAGTTGCCGTTGCGCAGAAAAATCGCGATGATGAATGGCGAATTAAAAGCGATCAGCTGTGAGGGATGAGTGACGAGTTGAAAACGTTTCAGATCGCACTGAAGCTGTTATCTATCCACTATCTTTGTCCGCTATGCCGGCAGCAAGAACAGTAGCGTTTCACACACTGGGCTGTAAACTCAATTTTTCAGAAACTTCCACTCTTTCACGCATGTTAGAAACAGAGGGGTTTACAAAAAAAGAGTTTGACGAGCAGGCCGACGTGTATGTGATCAATACCTGTTCTGTTACCGATAATGCAGATAAAGAATGCAGGCAACTCGTACGACGAATTCAGCGACGATCCCCGGAAAGTCTTGTAGTTATTACAGGCTGTTATGCGCAATTAAAGCCAAAAGAAATTTCTGAAATACCCGGCGTTGATCTTGTACTGGGTGCGGCAGAAAAATTTAATTTACTCATTCATATTAAAGAATTGAGCAAAGGCGATTCTGCAAAGATCTGCAGTTGTGACATTGAAGATGTTTCTGATTTTCATTCATCTTATTCTTTACATGATCGCACAAGAACTTTTTTAAAAGTGCAGGATGGCTGTGATTACAATTGCTCTTTCTGCACCATCCCGATGGCCAGGGGAAAGAGTCGAAGTGATTCGATTGAGCACGTGGTGAACCATGCCAGGCTTCTTGGGAAGCAGGGAATAAAAGAGATTGTTTTGACTGGAGTAAATCTGGGCGATTTTGGGATGACAACCGGTGACAATGGAGTTGGAAGAAGAGCAGAAAGTTTCTTTCAATTAGTTAAGGAACTGGAAAAGGTTGAGAATATCCGGAGATATCGTATTTCCTCCATCGAACCCAATTTACTTACCAATGAGATCATTGAATTTGTGGCCAACAGCGATAAATTCATGCCTCATTTCCATATCCCATTACAAAGCGGCAGCAACCGAATACTCGGATTGATGAGAAGAAGATACAAACGCGAATTGTACGCCGAACGAGTTG
>DASXOT010000635.1:0-3068 GCA_036494065.1 Chitinophagaceae bacterium | reverse complement strand
CAGCTCAATGCTTACCTGCAATCAGAGGCTAATACGGTAAAGATCCCGGCCTTGATAATGGGGTGCGTGATACTGGTAGTGTGGCTGTTGTTTTATTTCACAAAATTTCCGGAAGTGAAAGAACCGGATGCGGATGCAAGGCCAGATAAGTTTTCCGCATCCGTATTGAGACATTCCCATTTACGCTGGGCCGTGATCGCTCAGTTTTTTTATGTCGGCGCGCAGGTTGGAGTGGGAAGTTTTTTTGTGCGTTTCAGCAAATATGTAATTAACATGCCCGAAAAAGAAACGGCCTTTCGGTGGGGATATATTGCGATGGCCGGCTTCATGGTGGGCCGCTTTACCGGCACATTTTTTATGAAATACATTCGACCGGCAAAATTGTTGAGCCTGTATGCGATTATAAATATTGTTCTTCTCGCGATCGGCGTTTCTGCAAAAGGAGAAGTGGCAGTGTATGCAGTGATGGCTTCTCCGTTTTTTATGTCGATTATGTTTCCAACTATCTTCGCATTGGGCATTAAAGAATTGGGTGAAGAAACAAAATTGGCTTCGGCATTTCTCGTCATGTCGATTATTGGTGGCGGACTTGCGCCGGTGGTAATGGGCTTCATCTCCGATAAAACAGGAAGCATGCAGACTGCCTATGTAGTCCCTTTGTTCTGTTTTTTCTTCGTGCTGTATTATGGATTGAGGGGCTACAAAATAAAAATTTTGCGGTCATAGATGAGAAATGTTTTTTTTAGACCAGCTACAGTGCCCATGGCATCGTCCCTTGCGACGCTCCGTTCATCTGTAGTGCATAGGGCAGCAGAAATTCTAAAATCATTTAATTAATCCTTTTTGGGAGAAAGGAGCTTATGAAACGATATTGCCTTGCTTTGGATTTGAAAGATGATGATTCGCTGATCGCGGAGTATGAAAAATATCATAAAGACGTTTGGCCCGAAATCTTACAAAGCCTAAAGGATACGGGCATTCAGCAAATGGAAATCTACCGGATCATTAACAGGCTATTTATGATCATTGAAACAAACGATGATTTTTCATTTCAGCGAAAAGCGTCGATGGATGATGCAAATGAAAAAGTGCAGGAGTGGGAGCGAATCATGTGGAATTTCCAGCAGGCGATACCCGGCAGCAAGCCTGGGGAGAAATGGAGATTGATGGAGAAAGTGTTTGAGGCGTCGTTTGAAGGGGCGTGAATTGTCAGTGGTCATTTGTCATTAGTGAGTACATGCAAGATAAAATCATTTTTGATGTTCGAGTTAAAAGATAAAATTTCGATTGTTACAGGCGGTGGGAGCGGTATTGGCAAAGCAATTGCCATGCTGTTTGCAAACCGGGGAAGCGAAGTGCATATTTTGGATCTTGATGAAAACACCGAGATGGTGGTTGAGAAAATAAATAAGCAGGGCGGCAAGTCTCTTTTTCATAGATGTGACGTATCACAGCAATCAGGGGTAAAAGAAATTATTGCATCAATCGTCGCACAAAAAGCAATTGATATTCTTGTGAACAATGCCGGCGTAGCTCATATTGGAACTGTAGAAACCACTTCGGAAGATGATCTTATACGGTTATTTAATGTAAATGTAAAGGGCATGTACAACTGTATGCACGAGGTAATTCCCATTATGAAAAAGAAAGGTGGTGTTATTTTAAATATGGCCTCGGTTTCAGCAACTGTTGGCTTGCCCGAACGGTTTGCTTATTCAATGACAAAAGCCGCGGTGGTGGGAATGACTTTGTCTGTTGCAAAGGATTTTATTAGTTATAATATTCGGTGCAATTGCATTTCGCCAGCGCGGGTGCACACACCATTCGTCGATGGTTATCTTCAAAAAAACTTTGCCGGCAGGGAGGATGAAATGTTTGATAAATTGTCTAAAACCCAACCGATCGGCAGAATGGGAAAACCGGAAGAAATTGCCAACCTTGCTCTATACCTCTGCAGCGATGAATCGTCCTTTATTACAGGCTGTGATTATTTAATTGATGGAGGGTTTGTGAAGTTGAATAATTGAAGAGTGAATGAAAAAGACAGCGATAGGTAAATTGTGTCCTGTTCCCGATTTTCTCTTTAAGATTAGTAGAATAGCTTTCTGCAAGGTTTTTTATTTTTTGTTTTAATTCTGATTTATGCCATAATCCACTCTCTTTAAAATTTTCGCTCAATAAAACCCAATCTGTTTAATGTTATACATTTGACCTTGATGTCAGAATGTGGCATAAAAAAATAGCAAATGAAACTGATAAGATTCGGCGAATCGGGAAATGAAAAAGCAGGCGTAGTGATCAATGATATAATGTATGATGCGTCTTCATTTGGCGAGGATTATGATGAGGGTTTTTTTGGAACAAATGGATTGGGAAGATTGGAAAAATTTCTAAAAGAAAGCCAGGAAGCTCTTCCAAAGATTGCAGAAGGGGTGCGAATTGGAAGCCCAATTGCAAGACCCTCTAAAATTGTTTGTATCGGTTTAAATTATGCAGACCATGCAAAAGAAACCAATGCGGCTATTCCTTCGGAACCTGTTATTTTTATGAAGGCGACTTCTTCACTTTGCGGGCCTTATGATGATATTATCATTCCAAAAAATTCTAAAAAAACGGATTGGGAGGTTGAGCTGGCAATAGTTATTGAAAAAAGGGCAAGTTATGTGGATGAAGCAAATGCAATGGATTATGTAGCCGGTTATTGCTTGCATAACGATGTAAGCGAACGGGAGTTTCAAATGGAGCGAAACGGGACCTGGGACAAGGGAAAAGGCTGTGATACATTTGCGCCTTTAGGTCCCTGGCTGGTGACGAAAAATAAAATCGAAGATGTAAATAATCTAAGATTGTGGTTAACGGTAAATGGAAAAATGATGCAGGCCGGGACAACGGCAAATCTTATTTTCAAAGTCCCTTTTTTGGTGTCTTATGTGAGCCAGTTTATGAGTTTGTTGCCCGGCGACATTATTTCTACAGGAACTCCGGCCGGTGTGGGTTTGGGAATGAAGCCGCCAATTTATCTTAAGCCCGGAGATGTGGTTGAATTAGGTATTGACAAATTAGGAAGG
>DASXOT010000634.1:0-3766 GCA_036494065.1 Chitinophagaceae bacterium | reverse complement strand
AACAGCCAACAAGCATCAAGGCATACGCGCAGCCGTTTGTTGGGGCGAAGAATTAGCCCAGTTATCGAGGCTGCATAACAATGCAAATATCATTTGCATTCCTGCTCGTTTTGTTCGGGAAGGTGACGCTGAAAAAATGGTCGCTGTATTCATTGAGACGAGGTTTGAAGGAGGGCGTCATGAATTGCGAGTCGAAAAGATCGCTTGTGCCCACTAATTTGCATGGTCCACCCCTTGACAGGGTTTACGCGCTACTTATCATTTTGTGTGTGGCTGAAAACGTTTTTCCGTTAAGTTTGATGTTTCGTATAACACATCCTTGACTTAAAAATTTTCACTCACATGAAAAAACTATTCACCCTCCTATTATTTCTCCCGTCAATCTTTCTGATAGCGCAGAAAAAACCAAATCCAACCGTTTTCGCAAAAACAATTACTGCGGATGATCTTAAAAAGAATCTGTACATCGTTGCAGGAAAAGAAATGGAAGGAAGAGAAACAGCTACGCCAGGCCAAAAGAGAGCCGCTGCTTTTATTGAGAGCCAATTCCGTTCTTTAGGTTTACTTCCAGGTAATAACGGAGACTACCAATTGAAATTTCCTGTCTTCCAGGACTCCCTACTGAATACCAGTATTGAAATAAATGGAAAAACATTCGAGCTCGATAAAGACTTTTCTTTGAATGTGGCTCAGTGCAACAATTCAACATATCGGTTTGCTGAAGTTATTTTTGTAGGCAGTGGAATTAGTGATTCTTCACGGGACGATTTCAAAGGTCTCGATGTACGTGGCAAAACTGTGTTGGTAATGCCACCACCGCAAACCAACCAGGGACGTCGTGCGTTCGGAAATCAGTTTGCCCTTCTTGACGCTGCTCAAAAAAATGGAGCTATTGCTGTATTAATTATCGGTGGGACTTTTCCGCGCCAGCTTAAAACAAACGCCAAAGGAAATATGTACCTGAACGCTTTTCAAAAAACGGTCAGACCTAATCAATTCCAGGTTTCGGAAAACATTGCGAAAGAAATTATGGGAGACGACTTTGCGAAAGCAAAAGCGGGTACGATGCAACCGAAAATCTATACTACCAATCTTACACTAAGTTTTAATAAGGTTACCAGCACATTGGAAAGTAGTGATGTTTTGGGCGTATTAGAGGGGACCGATTTGAAAGATCAATACGTTTTTGT
Organism: Chitinophagaceae bacterium; assembly: GCA_036494065.1. Classification (GTDB taxonomy): domain Bacteria; phylum Bacteroidota; class Bacteroidia; order Chitinophagales; family Chitinophagaceae; genus VBAU01. Next base: position 2,576 of record DASXOT010000634.1, on the reverse strand, counting down.
GACCGGCCATTATGATCATTTAGGAAAACGCGATACAACAATTTATTATGGGGCGGATGACGATGGCTCCGGAACCGTGAGTGTATTGCAAATTGCGACAGCCTTTGCAAAGGCAAAAGCTGAGGGTCATGGTCCCAGGAGAACTATGGTATTTATGACCGTAAGTGGCGAAGAGAAAGGATTGTGGGGTTCTCAATATTATACCGAACACCCGGTGTTTCCATTGGAAAAAACAACAGTGGATCTCAATATCGATATGATTGGCAGGATCGATGCCACCAGGAAGCAAGGGGATTCAATGAATTATGTATATGTTGTTGGAGATGACAAAGTGAGCACGGATCTGAAGCCCATCAGCGAAGCGACTAATAAGAAATATACAAAACTCGAATTGGATTATAAATTCAACGATCCCAAGGATCCAAACCGTATTTATTTTCGCAGCGATCATTTCAATTTTGCCAGGAAAGGCGTACCAATTATATTTTATTATGATGGAATGCTTGGTGCGGATTACCATCGCCCCACCGACACTCCCGATAAGATTTATTATAACCTCCTGGCAAAAAGAGCCCAACTGGTTTTTTACACGGCCTGGGACATGGCTAACAGAAATGATATGCTTAAACGAGATATACCTCTTGAAGCTCCACGGGGCTTTTAAAAAGAGCGGAGCAAAACTCCGCTTTTATTTTGGGTACTTGTAGGGAAGAACGCTCGTAAACTTACTTTCTAAAAAAGAGTAATTATCAGCTTGCACCTGATCAAATTATGTTTTTTCTTTGTATTATATCCAATACCTATGCAACTAATGATGTACATCGGCAACGATTTGATCGAAGCTGTACCACTCCAAAAAGAAGGTCTCCGGACGCCGGGTTACCTGGGAAAATTCAAACGCAATCTTAAGATGAAATACAGTGAGCTGATCAGTCATTCGCCGCAGCCACCTGATTTTCTAGTTGTGGAGCCCAACCCGATTATTCCGAAAGTGAATATCGAAAGTTTAAGTCTCCAATCGCCTCGATAAACAGAGTATACCAGACCCTATGATTATTCAAAGAGTTTCATACCTCGTTATTGTGAATTGCCAAACACGGCCAATTGCCACAACCTTGAATCTGTTTCAGCCTCTTCTGACTCTGTTTTCATTAACTTATGCTCTTTATTAAAGTTAATTGACTGCTTGATAAATAAAAGAGAGGCAATGCCTTTCTTTTTTGTTTTAGGTTAATTGCTGGGGACTACCCGCTAATCTTCGGAGGCAAATAAAAATCTTCTAAACCAATTGAATTTCGGGAGTTTTTATTACTTTTTATTTTAAACATCAAATATGGATGATATAAATCCTTTAGGAGAGAACAGCATTGGTGATTACTACGATAATTATAAGCAGAATCAATTGCACCTGATCCGAATCTATTCGAGAAAAGCCAGGAATTCAATTTTCGCCATGGCAGGTCTTTGGCTGGCATCAGACGTTTTGGGTTTAATGGCTGTAAATATATTTACGATCGAGTTGCTTTTTTCTGCGTGTCTCGTGCCGGTTATCTTTGTCGCAATTGCTTTTTTGGCTCTTACGCAGCCAATGGCGGCGGCTGTTATCGCTGCAGTAGTTTTCCTTGGAGTTTGGGTGCTAACTATATTGATATTTGGAAGTGCTGGTGCTATCAGCGGTTTGCTCATTAAAGCGATCGTTATTTATTTTCTCATCTCAAGTTTTCAAAGTGCAAGAGAAGTCAACCGCATTAAAAAAGAAATCGTTTGAGATTTTTTCCTTTTAAACACAAAGAGCAAAATAATCGATAGGCTCCTTCCTAACTTTGGCGTCTATGGAAATAGGCGCTTATACTTTTGCAGATATTGCAACCGATCTGGCTACTGGCCAAACCATCAGCCCCCATCAGCGAATGATGAACCTGCTGGAAGAAATTCGATTGGCCGATGAGCTGGGGCTTGATGTATTCGCCGTCGGCGAACATCATCGTCCTGATTATCTTATTTCATCCCCTGCCGTCGTATTGGGCGCTGCGGCCGTAAAAACAAAAAACATCAAATTGTCAAGTGCCGTCACTGTGTTGAGTTCAGACGATCCTGTTCGCGTATTTCAGCAATTTGCCGAGGTGGATCTTTTGTCGGGAGGTCGTGCCGAGATCATGGCGGGAAGAGGTTCTTTTATCGAGTCCTTTCCTTTGTTTGGATATAACCTGCAAGAATATGACGAATTGTTTTCCGAAAAACTTAAGATGCTTTTGAAATTAAATGAAGGCGAAATTTTTTCCTGGAAGGGAAGGCATACACAAACAATTAATAAACGGGGCGTTTACCCCCGTCCTTACCAAACGCAATTACCAATCTGGGTCGGCGTGGGCGGCACGCCAGAATCCGTAGTTCGTGCTGCTGAATTTGGATTACCGATGGCGCTGGCTATTATCGGTGGATTGCCTGCCCGGTTTGCGCCTTTTGTAAAACTGTATCAAAATGTTTATACAAAATCTGGTTACGATATCGACAAAATGCAATTGAGCATAAACTCTCACACTTATATCGCTGATGATTCGCAACAGGCCAGGGAT
>DASXOT010000633.1:0-1694 GCA_036494065.1 Chitinophagaceae bacterium | reverse complement strand
GTTTACCGATCCGTTCTTCGCTGGTGAATTTTTTTGCATAGTCATCATCGACAAACTGGTACTCGAAAGGCTGATCAGGCTGAAATTTTTTGAATGTAGATTCTATTTTGCTCAGTGCATTTTTGGAACTGGCAGAAGGATTTATTTTTATGATCGCCACACTCCCGGGTTGATTGTCCGCGAAATAAATGACAGGTTTTAAAGCATCGAAAGGGGATTGCATTACCATATCATCGATCACGCCAATGACAGTATATGGTTTGTCGAACCACATCAGCGTTTCGCCTACAGGTTTTTGCAAACCCATAAAATGAACGGCGGCTTCATTCAAAATAAGGGCGGAAGTATCTGTTCCAAAATCTTTTGAGAAATCGCGTCCATCGGCAATATGCCATCCAATAGTCTTGCCATAATCATAAGATGCTTCTACCATGCCAAAATCTACGGATAGATTGGGGTCTTTCCCCTTCCAGCTGATTCCACTTGTGCTGCCGCCGACGCCAGTCGTGGAATTACCCGCTTCGGCAATGGATGAAATAAGTCCGGTTTGCATTAGCTCATTTCTTAGTGACAAAAAATGGCTATGGACAGTGGAATCTGTTATGGGAACAGTCACCAATCCTTCGCGTGAATAACCAACCGGCCTGTTTTTCGCAAATTGAATTTGCCTGTAAACGATAATTGTTCCAATGATCAATGCGACAGAAACAGTGAACTGAAGTACAACTAATATTTTTCTTGGAATTGCCGCAAATCGTCCTGCCTTAAAAGTGCCTTTTAAAACTTTTACAGGTTGAAACGATGATAAATAAAATGCAGGATAACTCCCCGCGATCAAGGCTGTGAAAAGAGTAAAGGCTATTGTCAACGACCAGAATAATGGACTATCCCACGCGACAGACATTTGTTTACCGGAAACGGCATTAAAGAACGGCAGTAATAATATTACCAATACCAGGGAAAGCACCAATGCGAAAGCTACAGTTAATAACGACTCGGAAAAAAATTGAGCGATAAGTTGTTTGCGTAATGAGCCAACCGTTTTTCGAATGCCTACTTCCTTTGCCCGCTTTTCACTTCGCGCTGTACTCAGGTTCATAAAATTTATACAGGCGAGCAATAAAACAAATATGCCGATGATGCCAAACATCCACACATATTGAATAGCGCCACCAATGTTTACCCCATCTTTAAATTCAGAATACAGATGCCATTTGCTCATCGGAAACAAGAAAAGCTCCGGTTTCTTTTTAACAAGCTGACTATTCACTTTTTTTAACTTGGCATCTTTTATCCTGATCGAAGCATTTGCAAAATCCGAATGGTCATTGAGTTCGACAAAAATGCTGGTGAAATTTGGTCTCCAGGGATCCGTCATGGACTTAATATTCTCATTGTTGTAAAAGAATTCCCACGTACCTATAAAATTGAAGTCGGCAAATGAAGAGTTGTGAGGAAAATCCTTGTACACACCCGTCACTTTTACGGGAGGATAGTTATCAATCTTTATCAATTTATTGAGCGGATCTTCATCACCAAAAATGGCTTTAACCGCGGAAGAGGAAAGTAAAACGGAAGCTGGCGCTTCAAGGCTAGCTGAGCCCTGCACCATTTGCAGCCTAAATAGTTCGGGCGCTTCTTTTTCAAAAAAGATACCGCCTTGTTTTAATTTTTTTTCATTAAAAGCCAGAAGG
>DASXOT010000632.1:0-3394 GCA_036494065.1 Chitinophagaceae bacterium | reverse complement strand
CTTCCAAAGAAAAATAGAAGTAACGTTCGATGACAGCCTGTCCATCGCCCGCAAAACTCAATATGTGATCACAAAAAAATTAGGTGGCATCATGTTCTGGCAACTGATGGACGATAAATTCAATGACGGCCTACTCGATGTGATCGATAAAACAAAAAGAGAGTTTAAATCCAGTGAGCAATAACTATTAACGAAACAAAAAACAAAATCATTGCTCAACTATTTCCTCGAAACTAGAACTAAAGGTAAATTCCGAAGGACCCTGGGCTACTTATAATTTTTGCTAGTCTCCATTCCGTTAAACTGTGTAATTTAGAATGAAGCCTGTAATCTAATCTTCTAACTCATGATGGACAAATTATTTCTTCCTAAATGGAAATTGTTAGCAGCAACATTGATTTTAACTATGCTGCTGCTTCGCGTGTCAACTGTAAATGGCCAGACAGATGAAGCGGTTGTTGATAGCAGCTTGCGAACATTGAAAGATGTAACGATCATCAGTAAACTCGTAAACTATAGTCCTTACAGAATAGAATATCTGATTGCGATCCGGCAACCGCTCGATCACAATGACACTACTAAAGGTTTTTTTTATCAGCAGCTTCGGCTTGCCCATAGGGATTTTTCAAAACCCATGATCATGGAAACTGAAGGTTACAACGGAAGAGATCCAAATAGCGAACTACAAAAAATCCTTGGAGCCAATGACATGGATATTGAGTTCCGCTATTTTAATAAATCCAGGCCTGATTCACTTCAATGGCAATATCTCACGTTTGAACAAGCTGCCGGGGATCTGCACCACATTAACCAGGTATTCCACGCGCTGTATCATTCCAAATGGATAACCACCGGAATAAGCCGGGGTGGCGAGACTACTTTGATCTACCGTTATTTTTTTCCCAATGATGTGGACGCTTCCGTACCGTATGTGGCGCCAATGCCAAATGATATCGAGGACAAAAGAATATACGCCTTTCTTGATACTGCAGGAGGCCCTGCTTGTGTAAAAAAGATCAGGAACGTGCAAATATTTTTGCTTCAACACGAACAAGAGGCCTTACAAAAAATTCCTGTTGCGGAGAAATCATTGCATTATTCTTCTGTGGGTGGTGTAGGCCAGGCATTCGAATACACGGTTATGGAATACCCTTTTTCTTTTTGGCAGATCAGCACACTCACGGAAAATGACATTCCAACAAATAATAATCTTGACAGCATTCTTGAACATATTTATAAAGTGTTTGGCAGCTATATTTCGACTTTTTCTGACGAAGAAAGTGAGATGTTTATACCTCATTCCTACATGACCTATCAGACCGGCTATTATAAATATAATATTGCACCTTTTGCAAAATATCTTCACTATCTGAAGGGTGCAAACCCCACGGCTGCATATTTACCGCCGGAAATTCCACGAAAAAGCTACGATCCGGAATTCGCGAAAAAAATCAATGAATGGCTTGCAAAAAATGGTAACAGCATTCTATACATATATGGCGGCAGAGATACCTGGACCGCATGTGAAGCAGGTTTCACAAATGCGGTGAACGCTAAAAGATTTGTGATACCCGGTGCCAATCATTTTTTTGCCAGGATTAGATACATGCCAGCCTACATGCAACACGACTTTGGCGCCGCATTGCAAGCTATGACAGGTCTCAACCCAGATCTTTCGGCATTGAAGCCAGAATGAAATGCCTTACGGTTGAATATTACCGGAGCCCCTTTTAAAAAGGCTATCTTTAGCAGACCAAGTATTTGTGACAGTTGCCGAAAATAGTCTTCAATAATAAAAATGCCATATTTTTTCAGTCGCTTAAAGAGGCAGCTGATAATTATTTTGCCGATAATGGCATTCGAAGAACAGGTGATCGCCGCCTGTATATAAAAACATCCATTCTGCTTGCTCTGGCTTCCAGTCTCTATTTGTCCATATTATTCTTTTCATTGCCGGCATGGCTAATCATCTTGCTTAGTTGCCTGTTTGGACTTACATTGGCTTGCATAGGGTTTAACGTAATGCATGATGCAAATCATGGCAGTTATTCTTCCCGTCAGCGTGTCAATGACCTGGTTGGCCTTACGTTGAACGCGTTGGGCGGTAACAGTTTCATATGGAAATTCAAGCACAACATTATTCATCATACCTATCCAAATGTTGATGGTATGGATGATGATATCGCCAAAAGCCCCTTCATACGGATGTGCAGCACACAGCGTTGGATACCGATCCACCGCGTTCAGCATATCTATACCCCATTATTGTACGCGATAAGTTCTATATTATGGGTGCTCTTCCAGGATTTTGAAAAATATTTCCGTCGCAAAATTCAGAACACAGAATTGACCAGGATGAAATTTAAAGACCATTTTATTTTCTGGGTTAGCAAAGTATTCTACATTTTTTTTTACATCGGTCTACCCATATGGTTAAATGGTTGGGCAAATTGGTTGTTATTTTTTATGAGCCTGCATATAGGACTTGGTTTCACACTCGCCGTCGTATTTCAGCTGGCGCATGTGGTAGAAGAAACGACATTTGAATTTGCTGCATGCGGTGAAACAACGAGAATAGAAAATGAATGGGCTATTCATCAGGTAAAGACAACTTCCGATTTTTCTCCAAACAGTCCTGTCATTTCATGGCTGGTGGGCGGATTGAATTACCAGATTGAACATCATCTCTTCCCCCGCATCAGTCATGTACACTATCCGGCGTTGAGCAAGATAGTAAAGGAAAAATGCGTGGCATTCAATCTTCCCTATAACTGTCTTCCTTCATTTCGCCGTGCTGTTGTTTCACATTTTAGACTAATATGGCTGCTGGGCAAAAAGCCGGCATTAGCGGGTTGACGTAAATTAAAACTGAGTAAACACAACGGATGCGGACTCTCAACCATCTTAACCATCTGTTCGAAAACTATAATAGGGATTCAATAAGTATGTCCTGAGACTTATTTTCAGGTTAGGATCCGGTTATTATATGCATTGTATATCGCTGTTGCAAGCTTTTAAATTTTCTGTTCCAGCCGTAAGAATTTATTTCAGTTCTACATTCCTTTAATATACATGTCCTGAAAATTAAGAATAAGTTCATTAAATTTCTGTATAAAATCCTGCCCGAGATTTCCATATAGTTTTTCTGAAGAATAAATTTTTTGTGTAAGCACATCTACGCTATCAATTGTTGCTTTTGCATTGCCAAGAAATAAGCTCACTGAAGGAAGTACATAGATATCCTTTTTTTGCACACCACCCACCCCTCCAAAATTGCTGGTTTTCTTTATACCTGTGGCCATTATAACACCCTCATACTTTTTAAAATATTCGTAATACAATACTGATGAACTTGCCCCCGAATCGAAATCAAAGGATAAAGTGTCTGTGCCAT
>DASXOT010000631.1:0-1733 GCA_036494065.1 Chitinophagaceae bacterium | reverse complement strand
CAACCCTGTAATTAATCATAAAATCTTTGGTCGAAGGTTCAAAGTATTTCGTTTTTTCGGAGAAGGGGCTCCATTGAGTAAATCCCTTTTTTGTTGTATCTGCACCTTGTCTCCATTCAAAAACTGCTCCGTAGTCATTCGTATTTAAGCCGAGATGGGCCTGGTACCATTGTCTCACTTTCTTGGGATCCTTGCACTTAAAAAAGATCCCGCCAATGCCTGTTGCCTTTTTCAAAGATTGTTCGCTCTTAGTATTTGTGATGAGAGATTTGAAGGCGAAACCAAGTCCGAATGTCGTGATAAGCGTGAGAGTGAGCAATATTCTTTTTTTCATTCGTTGACGATTTTAAAGTTAAAATGTTAGCCTGCTGCATTCTTTTCTGCCGCTGTTTGCACAAACATCATTTTTAGCCGGCCGCAGTTTTTCTCAGTCATCACCGGCTGGTTCCCACAGTTGAATTTTATTTCCTTCAACGTCAACGATGTGAACAAATTTTCCGTATTCATATGTTTCAATTTTGTCCACAATAGTTACGCCTTCTTTCTTCAGTTCCTCAACAAGCCCTTCTAAATTCTCAACCCTGTAATTAATCATAAAGTCCTTTGTCGACGGTTCAAAATATTTTGTCGTTTCGGAAAACGGATTCCACTGTGTAATTCCTTTTTTTGCTGGATCATCAGCTTGCCGCCATTCGAAACTCGCCCCGTATGGGCCGGCGTCTAAACCAAGATGAGTATTATACCACTCTCTCATTTTGTTAGGGTCCTTGCATTTGAAAAAAATGCCCCCAATGCCTGTTACTTTTTTCATTTTATTATTGTTGTTTGATTCGTTAATTTTTAAATCACTGAAAGCGGAAACAATCCCGATAACTGCCGGGAAGAGTGATGTTGCAAGAGTAAATTATTTTTGTATGATCTGGATAAGGTTACCGCAAGTATCTTCAAAAACAGAGATGATTACCGGCCCCATTTGTATTGGTTTCTTTTTGAATACAACACCAAGTTTTTCCAGTCGCTCATATTCTTTCTGAATATCATCAACCGCAAATAAAGTAGCCGGAATTCCCTGCTCGAATAAAGCTTTCTGAAAAACCTGTGCGGCAGCATTCTCATTAGGTTCAAGCAGCAATTCAACATCACCGCCTTCAGGAGATACCACCGTTAACCATTTGAATTTCCCCATGGGAATTTCATTCTTTTTAACAAAGCCTAATATCTCCGTATAAAATTTTAATGCTTTATCCTGGTCATTTACAAAAACACTTGTTACTATGATTTTCATGATGATTATTTTTTGACATGAAGGCAAGATAATTTTTTTTAGGATATTTGAAGAACGGTCCTTCCTGGGCCGGTGATCAGTAATGGTAGCAGCCGTGCTGATAAAAATCCAAAGAATTTCAGACAAAAGACGAGAAATGTTTAAAAAACTACCAGACAATAAAAAGCTGGGCGGAGTTAATTGCCTTATTTGGAAAGATGGACAGGTAGTCTATCGGGAAAGTCATGGATACAAGAATTTGAAGACACATGAATTAATGACCATTGATACTATTTTCAGAATTGCTTCAATGACCAAGCCAATTACTTCTGTACTCACAATGATGTTATACGAAGAGAAGAAATTAAATTTATACGACCCCATCACCAAACGGTTTCCGCAGTTTGAGAATATGAAGGTCTTAAAAAAGCAGCCAGGAGAATACGAAGATGCAAATCGACTCATTACA
>DASXOT010000630.1:0-5695 GCA_036494065.1 Chitinophagaceae bacterium | reverse complement strand
AAACCGGCGGTGTTATTCAACGATTTCACTCTGCCGAACTGGGACTCTTTACTGATCCAAAATTTATTGACGATGGATCATTGGTAACGGCCGTTCGGCTAAATGATGGCCGTATGGCGCTGGCGCGTGCTAACATCGCAGCAGGAAGCGTGGAAAGACTTACAGCACCCAGCTATGGTGTATTGGGATATTTAAGTATTGCTAATGGCGTAGTCTATTTCACCGCTTCTTTTTCGGGGAATGATGAGCTATATGCGCTCGAATTAAGTAATAAAAAAGTATCGCGTCTTACAAACACTTCACTCGGAAATTATTTCGTGAATGCCCGGAATGACAAACTTGTTTGGAGCGGCTTTACCGCTGAGGGATACCAGTTAAAAGAAATGAATATTGATAAGACCAAATGGATAGAAGCAACTGAAATGGAGATCAGGAGACCGATGGTAGAGTTTCCTGTGGCTCATTCCGATGAGTTGCATGATATTTTGCTGCATACAGTGCCAGCCCGGAAATTTTTCGTATCAAAATACAAACAGGCCGGCCATCTTTTTCATTTTCACAGTTGGCGGCCTTATTTTGACGACCCTGATTATACGTACTCTGTTTACAGTGATAATATCTTAAATACTTTTTCTGCAGAGCTCTTTTATCATTACAACCGGGATGATAGAACAAATGGAGTAGGAGTGAACCTTTTATATGGAGCATGGTACCCTTACATCAATGGGGGTTTTGAATATACTTTCAACCAGCCTGTAACGATCAATCAAATATCGGTACTGGCAAATAGGATAGAGACAAGCATTGGGTTGAGCCTTCCTTTGAATTTCACCCGGGGACGCAGTTATAAATTATTGAATTTGGGATCAACATACGTTTTTGAACAAGAGACTCCGGCAAACAATGACTCGGTATCCAGGTTTTCATTCAGCTATTTACATCATTATTTTTCATGGAGTCAATATATTCAACAGGCTGTACAGCATATTTATCCTCGTGTTGGATATGTTTTTTCAGCGGATGAACGCCAGACGATTACTAATTTTCATGATTATCAGTTTATCGGGAATGCAACCATCTTTCTGCCTGGTTTTTTCCCGACCCACAGTCTTGTCCTGACGGGTTCTTTTCAGCAGCGGGATACTGCAAATATTTTGTTTAGTAACAATTTCTCGAATGCGAGAGGTTACAATAATTATTATTTCAGTCGCATGTGGCGGGTAAGCGCAAACTATCATTTTCCGATCTTTTATCCTGACTGGGGTTTTGCCAACCTGCTCTATTTTCAACGTATTCGCGGAAATGTCTTTTTTGACCTGGAAAAGGTTTATTCAAATAACAAGTCAGCAAACAAGAATCTAAGAAGCGTAGGAGGAGAAATTTATTTTGATACAAAATGGTGGAATGAATATCCGCTTAGTTTTGGTATACGGCTCAGTCATTTACTCGACAAAGAATTGGTTGGACCAACGCAAAAAAATGTTTTTGAGATTTTAGTACCCATTGTAATTCCGCAATAGCCTTACGGCTACAAATTTTCAAGGCTTTCTTTTATCGCCTTGATCTTAGCTTCGGCGTCTGCTTTCTTTTTTCTCTCGGCTTCAATTATCTCAGGTTTTGCATTTTGAATAAACCGGTCGTTGCCTAATTTTTTTTCTACCGATTGAAGAAATCCTTCCAGGTAGCCAAGATCCTTGCTAAGCTGCTCTTTTTGGTTTGAAATCCCAACCTGATTCTCAGTTTCGATAAAGAATTTATCTTTTTGGATAACAACAGCGATAGTATGGTCCACTGCATCATTTACATAGTTGATCGTCTCAGCATTTAACTGTTTTTGGAGAATTCCGTCGAGGCCATGGTACGTCGACCTATCAGCCGATTGTATATGGAGTTTGATAGTATCTTTTGGCTTCAGCTGATTTTTATTTCTTGCATCTCTTATCGCCGTAATTGTTTCTTTCAACAGCGCCCCTTGTCTTAAAATCTCCTGGCTTTGCTTCCCAACCTCAGTCATTCTTTTGACGGTCAGATCATCGCAGTCATTTCGTTGTTTCAGTAAGTGATAAATTTCTTCACTCACAAATGGCATAAATGGATGAAGCAATTGCATGAGCTCTTCAAAAAAATCCACTGTTTTATTGTACACATCCTTCTCGATCGGTTTTTCGAAATCCGGTTTTATCCACTCCAGGTACCAACTGCAGAAATCGTCCCAAATGAGAGAATAGATTGTTTTCAGAATTTCACTTAACCTGAAGTCTTTGTATGAATTTTCAATTTCTTCTTTCACCTGGTTCAACCGATTCTCAAACCATATCACCGCAAAATTTAAATTTAAGGGATCTGTCAAAGGCCGTGGACCATCGACCGTCGACTGTGGACCAACTCTTCCCTCCCAACCCTTAACCAACTTCAATGCATTCCACATTTTATTGATGAAAAAGCTGCCTTGCTTTAATGTGCTCTCTTCTTTTACATCAAATAAAAGATCGTTTGCTGCAGGAGATGCTATCATTATGCCGAAGCGTACGGCGTCAGCACCATATTTGTCGATAAGTGCGAGCAGATCGGGTGAGTTACCCAATTGTTTGCTCATTTTTCTTCCCAGCTCATCGCGGACAATTCCCGTGAAATAAACATCGCTAAAAGGCTTTTCATGTTGGTATTCAAAACCAGCCATGATCATTCTGGCCACCCAGAAGAAAATTATTTCCGGAGCTGTGACTAGCGTATCGGTGGGATAATAATATTTTATGTTAGCATTACCAGGATCACTATAACCTTTGAAAACTTCAATTGGCCAAAGCCATGATGAAAACCATGTGTCAAGAACATCTTCATCTTGTTTAAGCCTCGCACTATGTTCCTCAATCTCAGCTGTAGAGGGACTTTTGATTCCCTGTGACTGCAATATAAGATTGGCTGCGGCTGGTGCATTTTTCGCCACTGCAAAATTGCCTTGTTCATCATACCACGCTGGTATTTGTTGACCCCACCACAGTTGGCGGCTGATACACCAATCCCTGATATTTTCCATCCAATTCCTGTAAAGATTTTTAAATCTTGCAGGATAGAATTTTATTTCACCATCCATTACCGCATCCAGGGCAGGTTTATATATCTTTTTCATATCCACCCACCACTGTAAAGAGAGGCGATCTTCTATCACAACATCGGTTCTTTCACTGAAACCTATTTGATTGGTATAATCTTCCACTTTTTCCAGGTGGCCGGCAGCTTCTAAATCTTTTATAATTTTTTTTCTTGCCTCAAACCGGTCATCCCCGATATAAAGTTGTGCTACTTGACTCATTGTTCCATCTTCATTTAATATGTCAATGACTTCAAGCTTATGTTTTTCGCCGATTTGATAGTCGTTTTTGTCATGCGCGGGCGTAATCTTCAATGCACCCGTCCCGAAATCTGTTTCTACATACTCATCTGCAATGATGGGTATGCGGCGATTAATGAGCGGAACAAAAGCAAATTTTCCCTGGAAAGTTTTATATCGCTCGTCGCTGGGATTCACGGCGATGGCAGTATCTCCGAGTATGGTTTCGGGGCGAACTGTGGCGATGGTGATGTAATCATGAGTGATCATCAGGGATGAGGGATGAGCGCTCGTTTCACGATCAATGCGATAGCGTACATAATACAACTTGCTATTCACTTCTTTCCTGATTACCTCTTCATCGCTCAAGGCGGTTTTTGCTTTCGGATCCCAGTTGATCATTCTCTTGCCGCGATACACATAGCCTTTGTTAAACAAATCAATGAACACATTTATAACCGACTCATAGTAATGTGGGTCCATTGTAAATGTTGTGCGGTCCCAATCAGGACTGCAGCCCAGTTTTCTTAATTGCTTCAGGATAATGCCGCCATACTGCTCTTTCCACTCCCATGCATATTTCAAAAACTCCTCACGACTCAGACTTGATTTGTTAATCCCTTTTTCGCGAAGCATTTGAACCACCTTTGCTTCCGTAGCAATTGATGCATGATCGGTTCCCGGAACCCAGCACGCATTCTTCCCTTCCATTCTCGCTCTTCGGATCAAAATGTCCTGGATGGTGTTGTTGAGCGAATGACCCATGTGTAGAACGCCCGTGACATTAGGAGGAGGAATTACAATCGTGTAGGGTTCCCGATCATCCGGTGTACTATTAAAATATCGTTTCTCCAACCAGTGATCATACCATTTTATTTCGGCCGCCCGATGCTCAAAGTTTTTAGTCAATTCCATTTATCGAAGCAAAGATTAAATAATGAGCGGCAAATTTACCCGTTTTATTTTATGCAAACGTGCATTACGACTTTCGGCAGTGTCCTATCAGTAGTATGAGTGCAAGTGACGAACTATTGTGATGACCCAATCGCTCTGAAGAAGCGATACTTGAATAACGACGGGGCGCGCGGGCCGTCGGGGCAGTGGATAGATGATAGTTGCTTATAGCTTGCAGCATTCAGCTTATAGCTCAAACTTTACCAGACAATTCATAATTGCCAATTCACCATTGACAATGTGTTCAGCCCCGGTTTTTTTCATCATCATGCAGATACCTGCGAACGTCTTCGCTAAGAAATTTTCCACCATTGTAAACTGTTAATATCGCTTCGACCATTTCTTCTTTTGTTGAATCTTTCGTTACGAAGCCTTTCGCGCCGAGATGAAGCATATTTCGCGCATAAGAAGGTTGATTGTTCACGGAAATGCCAATGATCTTCGTCGAAGGCTTTTGCTTCATTATTTTCTTTGTCGCCTCAAATCCATTCACCGGGTGCATATTAATATCCATAAGAATGATATCGCTTTCCATGCTTTCTGTAGCCTTGATCGCTTCCGCGCCGTTGGAACATTCAGCGATGATATCAAAACGCCTGTCTTGCTGGAGTATTAATTTCCAGGTCTGCCTGATTATTTTGTGATCATCCACAATGATGATCCTGATCTTACCTTGCTCCATGAGTGGCCAATGAGTTTTAAGAGTTAAGTAAACGCAATTGACCGCCATTGCAAGGGAGTTTTAGTTTGTTTAAAAACTGTTTCCGACCCGTTGCGCAGAGTGTTGGAGACGCTCTTACCCGCCAGGTCTGGATGGCGCTTCAGTGATAGAAAAGGGTGTTGTAACGGGGTTTTTTACAGGATAACTTACTTAGTAAAAATACTGATTTGCTAAAGTAATATTACTAAGTGAATTATCCAAGATCCAGCTGGCTATTATTTATAAAATTTACCAGCGCAGCGGCATTTTTGAGGTTTAACTTCTTGAGAATGTTGTATCGATGAACTTCGACCGTTTTGACCGAAATGTTTAAAGCATCGGCTATTTCCTTGGATGAATGACCTTTTTTAATGAACGATATGATCTCTATCTCCCTTTGGGAGAGTGAATTCAGACCCGATTGTTGGTCTTCACCGGAGATCACCTGCTCTGAGAGAATGTTCTTGATTTCATCACAAACATATTTTTTGCCATTGTACACTTCAATAATGGCCCTGAACATTTCTTCCCGCGAGGAATTTTTGGTTACATAACCCATTGCTCCCTTCTGCATCATTTTGCGTGCATAGGTTGGCTGAGTGTGCAGCGAAACTCCCAGGATCTTCGATCCCGGCGAGTATTTTCGGATCAGTTGAGTAGCTTCAATGCCATTGATGCCTGGCAAATTGATGTCCATGATGACAACGGCG
>DASXOT010000629.1:0-3167 GCA_036494065.1 Chitinophagaceae bacterium | reverse complement strand
CTTGATCATCGTGGCAGTATTTTTTATGCCGGTTTATCTGAAGAATAAGATATTCACCATGCCGCAGTTTCTTAACCAGCGATACAACTCCAGTGTGGCAATGATCATGGCCGTATTCTGGTTGCTGCTTTATATCGCCGTTAATTTGTTGTCGATACTATATCTCGGTGCCGTTGCAGTTGCTGGCATCACGGGATGGAATTTTACACTTTGCGTTTTTCTGCTTGCGCTATTCTCCGTCTTTATCGCCCTGGGTGGAATGAAAGTCGTTGGGTATACATCGGCGATACAGGTTTTCTTTTTAGTATTCAGTGGTTTTATTGCCTTGTATATTTCGTTGAACATGATCGGCGGCCATACAGGCATTGTAAAAGGGTTTAGTGTATTGCGATCCGAATTGTCCGACCATTTCCATATGATCTTTCGAAAAGATAATCCGCACTATTCCGATCTTCCCGGCATAAGTGTGTTGATTGGAGGCATGTGGATTGCCAACCTCAATTACTGGGGATGTAACCAATATATCACACAACGGGCGCTGGGTGCAAGTTTGCCAACCGCCCGACAGGGAATTCTTTTTGCAGCCTTTCTAAAAATGTTGATGCCGGTAATCATCGTTGTCCCAGGCATCGCTATTTATTATTTATATCATCACAATATGATTGATACTTCTGTTATCAATATTACAAAAGACGGACAGGTTGTTGCCGATAGCAATAAGGCGTATCCCTCCTTACTGAAGCTATTGCCAAATGGAGTGAAAGGCGTTACCGTAGCTGCATTTGCCGCCACCGTTGTGGCTTCATTAGCAGCGAAGGTGAATAGCATCAGCACCATTTTTACATTGGACATTTACAAAAAAGTTTTTAATCAAAATTCTTCAGAGAAGCAACTGGTAAACGTTGGCAAAATTGCTATCATCGTCGCCATGTTCATTGGCATCCTGCTGACCATGGCTTTGGGTAATGCTTTGATGGGCGAAGGCAAACAGGGTTTTCAATATATCCAGGAATACACCGGATTTGTATCACCCGGCATTTTCGCTATGTTCCTGTTGGGCTTTTTCTGGAGGAAGACCACATCTAATGCAGCACTCTTTGCTACCATTGGTGGTTTTATTTTTTCGCTCATCTTAAAATTTCTGCCAAACATGGTGAACCTTGAGCCTCTCAATGCTATTGCTTTTTCAGTGCCTAATACAAAGGGTGTTTTTGAAATTCCCTTCTTAGACAGGATGGGAATTGTCTTTATACTTTGTATTATCGGCATGTACATCATCAGCAAAATTGAAACTCGCAAAGGAGCGCACCCGCATGGACTCGAGATCGACGCAAAAATGTTTAAAACATCTACGGGTTTTGCAGTGGGGTCTTTGATTATCATTGGCCTGCTGGCAGCGCTATATGCAGTGTATTGGTAGTCATAATAGGTGATAGATAACGGATAGATGAAAGTGAATAGAAAAACTATTTCCTAGTTTGAGTAAATGATACTTCGATAATCATTTTACCGAAAACCGGTAGGTGGAAACGCTATGGTATTCTTTACCTGTTTCCAATGCCGTTGAAGGAAAACGAGGTTGATTGGGTGAATCGGGGAAATGTTGTGTTTCCATCGCAAAGGCCGTTCTGAAATCATCTTTTGCTCCACCCTTGAATGTATTCTTTCCCTGCATAAAATTTCCGCTATAAAATTGCAATCCGGGTTCTTCAGTAAAAATATCCATTACAATACCAGATTGATCACCTTTCACAGTAGCGGCGTGACGTATTATGGTGTCATCGGCCTTTCTCAATACAAAATTGTGATCATAGCCCTTGCCATTCTTTAATTGCTCATTGTTGTCATTGATCCTTGCGCCGATAGCAGTGGATTGTGTAAAATCAAATGGAGTGCCTTTCACTGGTTCATTCTTCCCGGTTGGAATAAGCGTTGAATCAACGGGCGTGTATTGGTCCGCGTTGATCTGTAAAACATGATTGAGTATGGAACCGCTTCCTTCACCATTCAAATTAAAAAAAGCATGATTGGTGAGGTTCACAACCGTTTTCCTATCAGTTGTAGCAAAATATTCACACTTGAATCCGTTATCGGCCGTGAGTGAATAAATCACTTTGACATTTAAATTTCCGGGAAAACCTTCTTCCATATCCCTGGAGAGGTATGTAAGCACAAGCGTTGAATCATCTGGCTGCTTAGCGTCCCACACCACTGCCTGAAAACCTTTTTTGCCTCCGTGTAATGTATTCGGACCATTATTAGTGAATAACGTGTATTGTTTTCCATCCAATGAAAATTTCCCTTTTGCGATTCGGTTTCCGTAACGTCCAATCGTTGCACCAAAATAAGGTTCGGTGGAATTGACGTAATCCCTAACGCTGCTGAAGCCAACTACTACATCTGTCATTTTCCCATTTCTATCCGGAACCAGTAGGCTTACCAAACGTCCGCCGTAATTAGTAATCGCCGCCGTCATTCCGTTTTTATTTTTTAAGATATACAGGTCGGTCTTTTTACCATCTATGGTGTTCTCAAAATTCTTTTTGCCTGGTATCAATAGAGTTGTTGCAGATGCCGAATCGTTCGCTTGCAACGCAGGATTAGTAGTTGAGTTATTACAGGCTGCTATGCCAATCAAAAACGCACAGCTCACCAAAAGATTTACCTTATTCATATTCATTGTCTTGAATGTCTCCAACAAAGTTTAGTAATTATTGATCATGGACTGGCTCCGAACTCAGAACCCCCGACTCATCAATGATCACTCATTACTCATTTTGCCTTTTGAATTTTGAATTTACATTACTTCCCATTGTTCAGTTTTTTAATTAGATCCACCTCTTCCTGCTTATAAGGCGTACCATCTTTTCGAAAAATATCATGAAACCATTCTTTGGGTTCATCGCCGCTGGGCACAGGAGTATCCCAGGCATAAATCGTGTTTGTTTTACCAGATACAAATCCCCAGTTAATGGCACCGACATTTTCCTTTTTTAAAATCGGGAGCATATTTGTAAAACGACTGTTTCGTATTCGCGCCATGTATTCGGTACATATCAGCGGGCGGCCAGTCACCTTCAACAACTGAATTACCCGCAGATGTTGATCCGGTTCGTCGTAATCATGATAAGTAATAATATCGGAATTGGCGACCTGGAATTCATTGA
>DASXOT010000628.1:0-3650 GCA_036494065.1 Chitinophagaceae bacterium | reverse complement strand
TTCAATGTGTCGGGCGAATTATTGATATATTCAATTTTTTCAAAAGCGTCAAGACTATTGTCCTTATCATTGAGTGTAACGTCGATCCGGTAGTTCACCTGTTGCTGCCAGTATTGGGAATAAGCCCTGGCATTCAAGACTTGAGCCAGGAGCAAGAGAGTGATAATTTTTCTCACAGGTGGTATTTCAATCAAAAATAATTGAAAACAACCGAAATCTGTAACGGTTATTCATGTGCCGCGCGGACAGCGAGCTCTCATCATTTCCCTTTACCCAGGAATATGATCCGAAGTGTATGGATCATGATCTTAAAATCAAGCGCGAGTGAAATGTTCTCGATGTACAAAAGATCAAATTTGCTGCGCTCTATCATTTCGCTTACATTTTCAGCATAACCGAATTGAACCATGCCCCAGCTGGTGAGACCTGGCTTTACTTTCAGCAAATATTTATAGTAGGGAAAAAGTGCGATCAATTGATCAACATAAAATTTCCTTTCAGGACGTGGCCCCACAAGGCTCATTTCTCCCAATAAAATATTCCAGAGTTGAGGGAGTTCATCCAGACGCCATTTTCTCATCACCTTTCCCCAACCCGTGATTCGTGGGTCATTGTCGCTTGAAAGCAGTGGCCCGTTTTCTTCCGCATTCAAATGCATGGAACGGAATTTATACATCCTAAATGGCTTGCCTTTGTACCCAATCCTTTCCTGTTTGTACAAAATAGGCCCGCGCGAAGAAAATTTTACTCGGATCGTAACATATAATAATAATGGAGATAAAATTATCAGGCCAAATACGGCTGTGATCACATCGATCAATCGCTTGATGTTTTGTTGCCACTCTGGCATCAACGCTGTTCGCAAATCAATCAACATGGCACCCATCACGTTGCTGGTGCGTATCGAACCGGAGATAATATCCAGCGTATCGGGTAAGATTTTTACTTCCACATTTTTTTCGCTCAGGCGGTTCACAATACTTTCCACCATCGCCTGCTCGGATTTTTCCATAGCCAGTACTACCTGGTGAATATTATTATTGTCGATTACCGTTTCCAGTGATTCAATCGTTCCTAACCTTGGAAGTGATTTGTCAATTCCATTTCTGCCAAACTCAGATAAGGGGATATACCCTTTATAATAATAGCCATCACTACGGAGATTCTTTTCCGTTTGTCCATAGATTTTCTTTGCGTGATCGGGATTACTGATCATTAACGTGTTGAACTGAACGGCACCCTTGAGAAGTTGTTTTTTGGCGATGTCGAGAAATATGAGCCTGCCTAAAAATGTAAGTGTGAAATGAATCGCCAACAGGCTGAAAAATGCAGCGTAATAATAAGAATAGCTATTCCTGGTATCATCGAGAATGAAGAGGAAGAAAAGCAAAAGGCTGCCGATGAAACTGCAGATAAATGTAGTTGCCAGTTCAAACAGTCTCGATTTTTTATAGAGTGAGCGATAGGTGCCAACCAAAGAATAAAGCATCAACCATCCGAGTGGTATAAAGATCACACCCAGCCAGAATTTGTGTGTGATGCCCGGGTTGCGGTCAGAAGGGACATTCTGTTTTAACAACCATATCCTAACAAAATAGAAGAGACCCCAGGCCAACGAAGCCATGATGACATCCGCGAGCGCGTAAAACGCAATTGGTATTTGGTTATTCTTCTTCATTAACCCACAATAACGTTTGTGCCGATTTTTTTAAGAATCTGGTGAGCCACGTCCATAGCCAGCAACCCATCAATTTCAGAGACAATTGTCTTTGTATTGTTGATCACTGCACTACTGAATTCTTCCAGTTCTTTTTTTATTGCATTTACTTCCGGAACAATGGGGTTAGCAATGGCAAGTGTTTTTTTACCTTTTGGTGTTTCGATATCGAACGCAAATACATTGGTGTCCTGTGGCTCCTTTTGTTTAATAATCTCCGTTTTCTTATTGAGAAAATCGACTCCAATGTAGGCGTCCTTCTGAAATAATCTCATCTTCCGCATTTTTTTCATGGAAATACGACTGCTCGTCAGGTTGGCAACGCAACCGTTGTCGAATTCGATGCGAACATTAGCGATATCAGGCGTATCAGTCATGACTGCAACGCCGCTGGCTGAAATATTTTTTACGCCGCTTTTTACGATACTTAGAATGATGTCGATATCATGGATCATCAGGTCCAGTATCACACTCACTTCGGTTCCGCGGGGGTGGAACTGAGCCAGGCGATGTACATCAATGAACATGGGGTTTAATTCGACACCTTTTAATGCCAGGAACGCGGGGTTGAATCGTTCAACATGGCCTACCTGCAATTTGATATCTGATTCCTGTGCCAGTTTCACTAACTGGCGGGCTTCGTCCATCGTATTCGCAAAAGGTTTCTCAACAAACACATGTCTGCCCTTGCGAATCGCTTTTTCACAGAGTTCAAAATGAAAATTTGTGGGTGCAACTACGTCGATCGCTTCGCTGGCTTCCATCAGGCTTTCTACATCCGGGAACCTGGACAACTGATATTTTTCCGAGACATCTTTGGCGATGGCATCATCCGGATCATAAAAGCCCATCAGTTCCACTCCGGCAATTTCTTTCCAATTATTGAGATGAAATTTTCCCAAATGCCCAACACCAAAGACTCCTACTTTAAGCATATATGAAATTATCGGTAAAGATAGATATTCATCACGCAAGAAGGCTCTTGTACAAGTCAGGAATTGAGAATAAGGGAATTCTGTAAATAGTCCTTATCAGGGCTATAAATAAACAGGCAGGTGCCCTGCTTAATAGTATTGATGATAGCCCGGTGTTTTGACGTGGGCACAGCCGGACACCCGAGACTCCTGCCCAGGAAACCAAGAGCATTAACCGCAGATTCGTTTACATAAGAAGCTCCATGCAACACAATTTCGCGGCTGCGTGCATTATCATTGATGTCTTTTTCAAGGCCATCGAGTCGAAGAGAATATCCATTATCACCTCTGTATGTTTCGCCCGTTACGTAGAACCCCGGACTACTTTTAAGTGAGGATAGATCATTTGAAAATGATGTGGCCCACAGATCTCCGGAATTTCGTCCATGAGCTACCAACGTGTTAAAAAGAATTCGCTTCTTTACAAGATCCAGTACATATAGCCTTTTCTTATTGCTTGGTTGACTAAAATCAATCACCGTAATGATATCGTCCCTTTGAACAAGCCCTTCACCATTTAATTTTTCCAGGCCATACATGGCGGCGCTGAATGCATCCTGGCTCATGCCCATTTGATCAAGGTGCAATTCAGAGAATAAGGCCGCATTATCTTCATGAATAGCAACTGGCGCGGAGGTAATAACTTTTTTTGCCGACTTGATAGGGGTAGCAAAAATAAATAAGAAGCTAACCAGGAAACTAAGAGCGATGGCGGCTGGTTTTTTCAATAGGTGCATTGGCAAAAAGAGGTTTAGGTGTTTTCAGTAGATTTTTTTACATTAAACTAAAAACTGCTCCGGTGGAAGCAGTTTTAGATTTTGTGAGTACAAAGGTAGGAGTATTATCTACACAAATTGCTTACAAAGCAGGCCCGTCAGTTTCTTTTAACATATAGGAGTTTTATTTTTTTATCAGCTAAATTTGAATATCGCCAAAATATGAAGCCTGCCATCACCATT
>DASXOT010000627.1:0-2536 GCA_036494065.1 Chitinophagaceae bacterium | reverse complement strand
AGAGCTCTCGTATCTGACGTTTCAGGAAAATTAAAACTTATCAATTAACATTATCATGGCTGACCTCAAATTTCAAAGGAACTTCGGAATTGCCGCACATATTGATGCTGGTAAAACGACAACAACGGAGCGCATTCTTCGCTATACGGGAATGATCCATAAAATTGGTGAAGTTCATGAAGGCGCTGCTACAACCGATTGGATGGAGCAGGAAAAAGAAAGAGGTATTACCATTACTTCAGCCGCCGTAAGTTGCCAGTGGAATTTTCCAACTGTTCTGGGCAAGCCCACAGCCGATACAAAAAAATATTATTTCAATATTATCGACACTCCTGGTCACGTCGATTTTACGGTGGAGGTAGAACGTTCCATGCGCGTACTTGATGGACTAATAGCGCTGTTTTCTGCAGTCGATGGCGTAGAGCCGCAAAGTGAAACTGTTTGGCGCCAGGCTAACCGTTATAACGTTCCGCGTATTGGGTTTGTAAATAAAATGGACCGCGCCGGGGCTGATTTTTTAATGGTGGTTAACCAGGTAAAAGAAATGCTCGGTTCCAAAGCAGTTCCTCTGCAATTGCCCATTGGCGCCGAAGACAATTTCAAGGGAGTCGTTGATCTAATTAAGATGAAGGGAGTTATTTGGCATATGGATACAGAAGGTATGACCTTTGATGAAATTCCAGTGCCGGATGATATGAAAGAAGAAGCATACGAGTGGCGTGCTAACCTTGTTGAAGCTGTTGCGGAATATGACGATAAATTGCTTGAGAAATTCTTCGAGGATCCAAACTCGATCAGTGAAGATGAGATTCATGAAGCGGTTCGCAAAGCAACGATTGATTTGAGTATTGTGCCGATGCTTTGTGGCTCCTCGTTCAAAAATAAAGGTGTGCAAACCGCGCTGGATGCTGTTTGCCGCTACTTACCGAGCCCGATGGATATCGAGGCTGTAAAAGGAATTGACCCAAATACCGGCGAAGAGCTCATAAGAAAGCCAGATGCAAAAGAACCTTTTGCTGCCCTTGCATTTAAAATCATGACCGATCCGTTTGTAGGCCGTCTCGCGTTTTTCCGCTGTTATTCAGGTCGGCTCGATGCGGGGTCTTATGTACTAAATGTAAGAAGCGGAAAGAAAGAACGCATCAGCCGCATCATGAAGATGTTTGCGAATAAACAAAATCCAATTGATTTTATCGAAGCAGGTGATATAGGCGCAGCTGTCGGATTTAAAGAGATAAAAACAGGTGATACGCTGTCAGACGAAGATGATCCGATTGTTTTGGAAAACATGTTTATTCCCGAGCCGGTTATCTCCGTTGCCGTTGAGCCCAAGACACAGGCTGATGTAGACAAGATGGGAATGGCAATTGGTAAACTGGTAGAAGAAGATCCAACACTTCGCGTTAAAACTGACGAAGAAACCGGGCAGACCATTTTAAGTGGAATGGGCGAATTGCATCTGGAAATTATCGTGGACAGGATGAGAAGAGAATTTAAAGTGGAAGTAAACCAGGGAGCACCACAGGTTGCGTATAAGGAAGCATTTCAAGCTACAATTGAACACCGTGAAATACTTAAGAAACAAACGGGTGGTCGCGGTAAGTTCGCCGATATTGTTTTTCAATTAGGACCGGTCGACGCAGAATGGAGAGCGGAAAATCCTGACAAACATTTTCAGTTTATAAATGATCTTTTTGGCGGATCGATTCCCCGCGAATTTGTTCCTGCAATTCAAAAAGGTTTTGAACAGTCAATGTCCACAGGCGTGCTGGCGAGTTACCCGGTAGATAATATGAAGATTCGCGTTTTTGATGGAGGCTTCCATGCTGTAGACTCTGATTCGATGTCATTTGAACTTTGCGCAAAAGCAGGTTTCCGCGAAGCGGCTCGAAAGGCCAAACCGGTTTTACTTGAACCTATAATGAGAATAGAGGTGGTAACCCCTGATCAATACATGGGTGATGTAACGGGTGATCTCAATCGCCGTCGCGGTATGCTCGAAGGAATGGATAGTCGCGCGGGCGCACAGGTGATAAAAGCAAAAGTGCCGTTGAGTGAAATGTTTGGATATGTAACACAACTAAGAAGCTTATCATCCGGTCGTGCCTCCAGTACGATGGAATTTTCTCACTATTCTCCTGCACCGAATAATATTGCAGAAGAAGTGATAGCGAAAGTAAAGGGCAAGGTGAATGCGTAGTTGAATATTTCAAAATTTTTATCAGAAGATCCTGCTCAAACGGCAGGATTTTTTTTGGAGGGCAATAAAAATTTATTCAATCAGGCATTGACAAATAAAGGCATTCAAGATACTTTTACTTGACCAGGCTAACTGTAATGAATATCTTTTATCCTTTGAAACAAATTGCGGGGCAGGAATGTTTTATTCCAGTGAGTATTCTTTTTTGGAACCTTCAACCTTTTTCACAACCATCCATCAGTTCGTTTTGCCCAACCTCTGCCGGAAGTAACAATCCTAAAATAACATCAAACATAAATCCTTTAAATTCTATTTGAAAAGACCGTGATTTTTCTT
>DASXOT010000626.1:0-6738 GCA_036494065.1 Chitinophagaceae bacterium | reverse complement strand
TACCAGGTTCCCCCTGAATGAAGCCTGCTGGTGTTGGTTTTCGCCATAGCGTAACGTTTTTGTCTGCTGCAAATTCCTGGTAGTATCATTGAAATAATCGCTAATGGCGATATCATATTTTTTTACTACCTCGAAAGCGATGGCCGCAAATTTTTTCCTTTGCTCTATTGTCGTTTCACCTTTCTGCTCTTTCAATATTTTTTCAAGCTCGGCATAATTTGTTTTAGAAGCAAGAACAGCAACATGGCTAAAATTTTTCGCGGCTCCTCTTATCATAGAAGGACCTCCAATGTCTATTTTTTCAATAATCTTTTGTTCATCGTTTGTCGAAGCAACTGTTTCTTCAAAGGGGTATAGATCTACGATCACAAGATCAATTTCCGGGATATTATATTGTTGCATCTCTTTTATATCGGTCTCGTTATTTCTTCTTCCCAGTATGCCCCCAAAGACAGATGGGTGAAGCGTTTTAACACGACCCCCCAGGATGGAAGGATAAGATGTAAGTTTTTCAACAGCTGTCACCGGGATATTTAGATCTTCGATAAACTTTTGTGTTCCGCCCGTTGAATATATGGTAACGCCGAGTTCAGATAATAGTTTTACAAGTGGTTCAAGGCCGTCCTTATAAAAAACGGAAATTAATGCTGCGCGAATTTTTTTATGCATGATTGATCTGTTGAATTGTCATGCCACAAGAACGTGGTATGAATCGTTAGAGGCGCAAATCTACTTCAATTCAAATTCATCACAAAAGCGCCATCTTCCGCTATGTCATCGGAAGCCAGCTGCATCGAATCGCATTGTTTTTTCCAATACTTTGTTTTCCATGGCGGAACGGAGCTGTCAAGAATAACTTGCCTGATCAAAAATGTTTTGCAGAGTTTTAGTAAATCGAGCCGGGTATTTTTTGATATGATTAGAAGATCAATTGGCAATTTGTAAGAAACGGTGTCAAAATCATAGTAATCATCGGCTACCAGGATCCTTTTTGAATTGTATTCTAAAAAATTTCCCGAGAAAAAAATATTTGATAGATGATCAATAGAATTTACACGGTACAAAATATGGCCTGGCTTAAAATTTAGGGCGTTTAGAAAATTATCTGCAGCAAGAGCTGTATCACCAATAAAGAGATAATGTCTGCCATCAATTATATCAATTGCCTGGTGCCCCGGAATATCATAAACGACAATCTTTTGTTGCCGCTCACAATTGTAAAACGAATGAGATCTCGCCAGCATAAATAATAGGGTGCTCAACAATCCAATCCACGTCCCCGGTTTCTTCTTCTCCAACAACCAATGGGAGAAACCGGTCACTATAATTATTAAAAGACCCGCTTGCAAAAAATCTATTTGTAACCCGCTCCAGAGCGAATAGGGCAATGCCTCTATCCGCTCAATATGGGAGTTCATTATCCAAATTAATCCGTGCAGAATTTTTCCTGAAAGCGATGCCAGAAAAGGGATAAAGGAAATGCAGCAAAGGAAAATTTCACCAAGCACAATGACACTCGACAAAGGCACGGCGATTACATTGGTAAGCAGAAAAAAATTGGGAAACTGGTGAAAGTGATACAGGCTGAATGGCGTCGTAAGCAATTGTGCTGCTATACTCACAGCATTTAGTTTCCAAATAGAATCGAGTATTTTATTTTTTATATAGAACCAGTGATAAATGGGTTTTGAAAAAATGACGATACTCAAAACCGCGGCATAAGAAAGTTGGAAACCAACATCCCAAAGCCAGAAGGGATCATAGCAAAGAAGAATAAAAGCCGAAGCCGCCAATGTATTATAAATGGAGGCCTTTCTTGAAATTTGCCCGCCAATCACAATGCATGTAAACATCACCGCCGATCTGACCACAGATGCCTGTGCACCTGCTAATAAACTAAAGATCCATAACCCCGAAATGATAATGGCGGCAATTAACCATTTTGAATACCTGAGTCGCTTTAAAGGCTTACATAGCATTGCAAGAAGCCAATAGATTAATGCTATGTGCATGCCGGAGATTGCGATAATATGGACTACTCCGGTATTAGTATAGGACTGCACAAGGTTTTTATCAAGATCATCCTTGTAACCTATCAACAAAGCCTCGGCCAGTCCATATTCCTTTTCTCCGGGTATGTTAGATCGCATGATCGACAAAACTTTTTGCCTCAGGGGGAAAAGTATCCTGTCGATTAATCTTCGTTTTTTTTCATTGATTGTGATAAAATCGCCTTTCTTTAAAAAAACCTGGTGCGTGATATTTTGAAAGAGACAATAACGTTTATAATCGAAAGCGGCCGGATTGCCAGAATTTTTTATCTCCTGTAACGGGGTCGAGAAAATGATTTGTGAACCATAATTTAAATGAAGAGCCGGGTCTTTTTGGAAATAAAGAATGAGATCACCGTCACAGAAGACTGTTTTATGCCCATCACTCAAGGCGATTACTGTCGCAATCGCTTTGTCAGAGTTTGCCTTTTCAACCAATGGCTCCTGTAAAACAACCTTCACTAGGTTCCCTTTTTCATAATACCGCCCATACCATTGGCCGCTGCGGATATCCTTAAATCTTGTAAGCAGGCATCCCAGGGCAAAAAAGAGAATAAAAACCCCAATACCATGCAAGACGATGAACCTATAACGCGTGAACCCTTTTAAAAACAAGCTACTCACAAGAAGCGGCAGCGTGGATAGAGTGACAATATAAAGAGTGCCTAATGTCGGGTGCAGATACCATTGTAGCGCTATCCCAATTACCAGGGGGATCAGGAACCTTACAAACGGGGCTTTTTTCCAAACTGGAGTTTGACCGGCAAACATTATAAAAGCTAGCCATTCTAATCTTCATGCAATTCTTTTTTCCAACGGGTTATTTTGTTATTAACAACAGTAAATTTTGAACAAGAAACTGGATCAGGGCGTAATTTTAATCTTTAATCCTTCGCATGAAAAAACTAGTCTTATTTGCCGGTGTTTTTGTAATTGCTCTACGCCCTGGGGCTCAAACCCTGCAGCAACTCGAATCTAAAAGGGTGCATTTGCCCAATGGTTGGAGCCTGACGCCTATTGGCAAAAGTCTCAATTTGGGTGATCTGCCATTGAACATTGCCGTGTCTTCCAGCAAAAAATACATGGCTGTCACAAACAATGGTCAGAGTACGCAATCTCTTCAATTGATTGATGTAAAAAGTGAACGGGTGCTTTACAATAAGATAATCCCCAAATCATGGTATGGTTTAAAGTTTAGTGCGGATGAAAAATTCCTTTACGCTGCAGGTGGCGAAGACAACTGGATATTAAGATATAGCATACAAAATGACAGGCTTATTCTGACTGATAGTATTAAACTAGGTAATAAGTGGCCAAATAAAATTTCGCCGACCGGCATAGATATCGATGATGCTAAAGATTTACTGTATGTGATCACCAAAGAAAATAATTCACTCTATGTTATAGATCTTAAAACAAAAAAGATCCTTCAACAAAAGAAATTAAAGGGAGAGGCTTATGCGTGTTTATTGTCGCCGGACAAAAAACTGTTGTACATAAGCTGCTGGGGTTGTGACATAGTTTATATCTACAATACACTGGTCAATGAATTTTCCGGTGAAATACCCGTGGGTGACAACCCTAATGAAGTCTGTCTTTCAAAGAATGGAGTGTACCTGTTTGTAGCGAATGCCAACGATAATTCCGTCTCGGTTATCAATACTTCCGAGAGAAGGGTGGTGGAAACTTTGAATGCCGCTCTCTATCCAAATGCGCCCAGTGGTTCTACGTCGAACGGCGTGGCTCTAAGCAATGATGAAAAGAGTCTGTATATCGCGAATGCCGATAATAATTGCCTGGCAGTATTCGACGTAAGCAAACCGGGATTTAGCAAGAGCAAGGGGTTTATTCCGACTGGTTGGTATCCCACCAATGTTAAAGTGATAAGGGATAAAATTTTTGTTTCCAATGGTAAGGGCTTTTCATCTATGGCAAATCCCTTTGGTCCAAACCCGGTCAGGAAACGGGGAGAGGTAATATGGCATGGCGCCGATACCAGTACAAAAGAACAATATATCGGCGGTCTCTTTAGGGGAACTATGAGCATAATAAACGTTCCCAATGAGAAGCAATTGAGCGTTTACTCGCAGGTAGTTTATCACAATACTCCTTATACAAAAGACAAAGAAACAAATGGCGATGGTGAACCGGGAAACCCTGTTCCGATGAAAGTGGGAGAAAAATCGCCGATCAAGTACGTCTTTTATATTTTGAAAGAGAACAGAACGTACGATCAGATACTCGGTGATGTAAAAGAAGGCAATGGCGATTCAACGCTTGTTCTATTTGGAGAGAAAATTACTCCCAATCAGCATAAAGTTGCGAGAGAGTTTGTGTTACTGGATAACTTTTATTGTGATGGTGAAGTGAGCGCCGATGGGCACAACTGGAGCATGG
Source organism: Chitinophagaceae bacterium (assembly GCA_036494065.1). Classification (GTDB taxonomy): domain Bacteria; phylum Bacteroidota; class Bacteroidia; order Chitinophagales; family Chitinophagaceae; genus VBAU01. The sequence goes on along the minus strand of DASXOT010000626.1, from coordinate 2,290 downwards.
GCGGTTACGCCACCGACTACCTGGAGAAACATTGGCCAACTAATTATGGTGGTCGCGGTGGTGACTATGACGCAGAAGGTACCAGGGCGATTGCGAATAACAAAGGGGGTTTCATTTGGGATCACTGCAAGCGAAACGGAGTTAGTTACAGAACCTATGGAGAATTTGCGGATGATTATAAGCCAAATATCCCCGTGCTGGAACATCATTTTTGTCCATACTACACCAGTTGGGATCAATCGGTAAGAGACACAACAAGATTTGATCAATGGAGTCATGAATTTGACTCGTTGGTGGCTGCCGATGCAGTGCCCCAATTCAATTCTCTTCGATTTATCAATGATCATACGGAGGGCCTTCGAAAGGGAAGGCCGACACCTTTTGCCAACGTTGCGGACAACGATTGGGCCGTTGGTTTATTTGTTGAGCATTTGAGCAAAAGCCCTATTTGGCAGCAAAGTGTTGTATTTATTGTCGAAGATGATGCGCAAAACGGACCCGATCATGTTGATGCACATAGAACAACAGCCTACGTTGCCGGAGGCTTTGTAAAAAGAAAATTTGTCGACCATACCATGTATTCGACCTCCTCCATTTTACGAACCCTTGAATTGATTTTGGGCATGCCACCAATGACACAGTATGATGCAGCTGCCGAACCCATGTGGAGATGCTTCAGCTCGACTCCTAACCTGGAGCCATTTACTTCGGTACCTGCCGAAATTGATATCACGCAACGAAATACTGCAATGAACGAATGGCAACGACGTTCTGAGAAGTTTAATTTCTCGAAAGAAGATGAGGTACCGGATATGGAATTCAACATGGTGCTTTGGCATGGGATCAAAGGAGATGATGTGCCTTTGCCTGCGCCTCGCAGAGCAGCTTTTTTGAAATTGAAGAATACCAAAAAAGATGAGGATGATTGACCTTTAAGAAATCAGTTCTCAAGTAACTTCTTTAAATAAGCTATTTGCCCGATGTGATAGATATCATGCTGGATAATTCCATTTAAGAGAAAGCGCATATTATACTCGCGATAATCGACTTCGCCAGATAAGAATTCATCATCCTTTGTTTCCAGTAACTCTATGATCAGGTCATGGGTGACTTTAAATTGAGCTAGCCCCTTTTCCCAGGTATGCTCTTTTGGATCAATCTGCCGCCAATCTAAATTTTCAAAGGCTGCCAAATCCTTTTCTTCCAGTTTTTCCAGGCGTTTTAATGTAAAATCAGCCCACGTATTCATATGATAGAGCAATTCGATCAACGAATGAGAATTTTCACCGGGCTTTTTATAGACGATCGAAGGATTTATTTCCTGTAAAATTGCCATCACCGAACGGCCATACCACGGTTCTCCACTCAAAATTGATTGCAGTGTAGTAATGACGTATTCAATTTCTTTTCGCATGAGCAGTGGCTTTAATTCCGGATATGGAAGTAATCGTATATAAAGTTAGCGAGAGATTGTTGTGATGCAATCATGTGCGGGTTTATTTTTTTGCCGAAAAGAAGCTTCTCATTTTAAGAAATGATAACAGGCCTGGTTTATATACTAATCACTAATTTTATCCTGCTGCCAAATTATTAATCATGAGAAAAATTTTTCTTTTTGCGTTGCCAGCCCTGTTTGCCTTTTCTTCGTGTCGCTATGTTACCGGCGAAAGGATACATGGGAATGGTAATGTCAAAACCGAAACTAGATCGCCGGGCAATTTCAGATCAGTTGCTTCTTACGGTTCATTTAATGTTTATGTTTCGAGCGGCGACCAATCACTAAAAATAGAAGCTGAAGAAAACTTGTTGCCTTATATCGAAACTTACATTGATGGTTCAACGCTTCATATTGGAACAAAGGATAACTACTGGTTACGCCCGAGCCGGGATGTAAAAATATTTGTTTCGTTGCCCGATTTTGAAAGTATACGCTCTTATGGATCGGGTGATATTATTGGTCAGTCAAAAATTACGAATTTATCAAAACTGCTGGTTGAAGGCAACGGGAGTGCCAATATAAAAATGGAAGTAGAGGCACCGGGGATTGACGCTGAAACCAATGGTAGTGGGGATATAGATTTAAAAGGTTCCACCCAATCCTGGGATGGCGAGATTCATGGCCGTGGCAACATTCGGGCTGCCGATTTACGTGCAGAAAATGCAACAATAAAAATTTACGGAAGTGGAGATGCGGACGTTTTTGCTTCTTCCAAACTGGATATCAACAGAGCGGGCAGCGGCGATGTACGATATCGTGGCGATGCACAGGTTTCAAGTAGCATAGCCGGCA
>DASXOT010000625.1:0-1613 GCA_036494065.1 Chitinophagaceae bacterium | reverse complement strand
TTGCGGATTGCAGTTCTATTTATATTCCTATATTTATGTCATACCACGCCATCTAATTTCCGTGAAATTCCACAAGAACCTTCCTACGTTGCTGCGACGACAAATAATCCATTTTGTGATCGGGGGAAGAGTACAAATTGTACTTGTTTCTGTTTGGTGAGACGCCTTTAAAATCGGAATCGGTAAATATATTTTTGGACCTGAAAAACCTCTGAGGGGCTGCTTCGTTGAAGCAGCCTTTTTTCGTCCACGATTTTAAATCGTTTAACCTATAAGCTCCTTGACAAACTTATTGAGCTCTTCAAGTCGTTCCGCACTTATAGAATAGTAGATGAATTTGCCGTCGCGCTCGGTCTTGACGAAGCCGGCTTTTCGCAAAATAGCCAGATGTTGGGAAGCCACCGATTGTTCAAGTCTAAGCTTAACGTAAATCTCGGTCACTGTCATCTTTCCATTTTCGTCAATGAGCTTGAGTATTTGCTGCCGTAATTTGTGATTAATGGCGCGAAGCACCATTGCCGCTTTTTTAACGTTGTATAAGTCCACACTTACAGAGGAAAAGTTTTCCGTTGCGGGTGCCGTAGGTACTGCATAGTCGTCCATAAAATTCAATGGTTAAAGGTGTTAAATAAACTAATTATATAACAAAATTACAAAGCAAAACCATTTAGATTTTAATGATTTTTTGCTTACTATCATCTTGTAAAGAACTCTTTTAAGTACAGGGGCTCCGTATAAGTAAGGTCTGCAAAATTATTGCCAATAAAATTTTTATATGTAAGTCCGCAAATGGCAACTGGATTTAAAGGGATTTTTTTGAATATAGCATTCTGATTTGTACAAACTTGCCGAAACTTAACGCTCCCATTCCCCAAAAAAAGTATTTTTTGCCTCCCCAATTCCTGCTCAAAAGAATCGACATCAAGGTTATAGGCGCAGGGCTGCATTATTTCTCTCATGTTTGAAGCATAAATAGCAGTAAAAACCTCCAGGCGCCTGGCGTCGATCATCGGGCAAATAAGGCTTTCCGATGTCAACAATTCAGGATCAGAATCTGATAAATATTGTATGGCCGAAAAAGCCATTATTCTCAAACTGATTTCTGTTATCAATGGAATGTTCAAGGCATAACAAATTCCCTTAGCAGTAGAGAGACCGATCCTAAGGCCAGTATAAGATCCGGGTCCAATACTAACTCCAACTGCGTCTAATTTCTGCAAAGAAACGTCCGCCTCCTTCATCATCTTCTGAATTGCCACTTGTATCCATGCGGCATGGTCCTTTTGACTTTCATTGACAAAAGATGATATTAGCTTCCCATCGTCTGCGAGACACACGATAGCTGTGTCCGCGGACGTGTCAATGTTTAAAATCAGAGCCATGTGCCACTGCTTCTTTTTCTAATAAATAATTTGGTTGATATCGCGGATTGATTTCCTTTAGCACATTGAGTAAATCACAGATTTTTTTAATCCCTATTTTATTACTCCATTCAAAAGGGCCAAATGGATAATTGGTTCCTAATTTCATAGCAATGTCAATCTCCTCCTTTGAACTCACCTTTTCATCCAGGGCAAAATACGCTTCATTGATGATCATTGTTATAATTCTCG
>DASXOT010000624.1:0-5587 GCA_036494065.1 Chitinophagaceae bacterium | reverse complement strand
TTTCACTATGGGCATGCTGACTTATTTGTCGAACCAAAGTCTGCCGGTATTTTTCCGGCATCCAATCTCTGGGCTCAACCTTTATTTCTTCATCTATTTTATCCTGGAATATTTTTTCCGATTCCTGCATAGGCATAGATTCGTTTCTTTCAATGCAAATTTACTGAGTTTGGAGCAGTCAGACGTCAGGCGTCAGTTGTGAGTCGGCGGTCCGCAGTGAGTGATGAGTGATCAATGGCGAGTAGTTGATTTCTTGATGGCCGGGTTGCAACTACCGAGCATTGACCACGGACAACTGATCACTGACAATCGATCAGGACCGATGACCCTCGACTGAGGACTGTGAACCAACGACTACTGATCAATGACCACAATGACCATTCAAAACCGCAAATTCACATTTCTCGTCATCCAACAATTCCCGAAGCCGCTTCTTTATCAAGGTAAATGCTTAAAGCAGGATGACGTCGTAACAACGTACCAGGTAATTTTTCAGATATTTCTCCTTCAACAATTTTTTGCGTGATTGCAGCTTTATGCTTTCCACTCACGAGCAGGAAAATATTCCTGGCTTCCATCAAGGTGGTTATTCCCAGCGTAATTCCCTTTGTTAATTTTTGCTCTTTCTTAAAATATTTCTGACCCACCTGTTGTGTGATAGGATCGAGGTCCACAACATGTGATCGGAGCCTTGCAGAGGTTCCCGGTTCATTCATTCCTATATGGCCATTCATTCCCAGGCCCAGGATAGCAACATCAATGCCTCCATGTTCATGAATAAAATTCTCGGTTTTATCACACTCATTTTCTAAATCGCCTGCCCTGCCATCAAAGAAGCAAATTTTTTCATTTACCACTCTCAAAGGTTCAAATAATTGTTGATTTAGATGATATCGACAACTTCCTTCATCGTTTTCATTCAAGCCTATCCATTCATCTAATCCTACAAAAAACCAATCTTCGATACTCATTTCATCTTTACCTTTTCTCTGAACGATTTCTTTGTATAAACCGGCGGGACTGTCTCCGGAAGCTGTACAAATAACTGGGTTTTTACGTGAACCCATGATCTCAACAACATCATCGGTAGCCTGTCTTGACATCATTGTATACGATTCGGCGACAAAGAGTTTCATTTGTGAATTTTAGAACTGCAATTTATAATTCGTATTCTATTTTGAAATTTTGTCCCGATATTCATTGGGATGGGGAATTGCGAATTAGATCTCTCAATTTCCCAATTCGACTTTTCCCAATATCGAATGGCCTACTTAATATCAAAGTCTACAATCACTCTTTCTGTCTTCGGATGAGATTGGCAAGTGAGGATGTAACCCTGTTCGATTTCTTCATGCTCAAGTCCCCAATGAACTTCCATATCAACCTCACCCTCGACAAGCCTCGCCTTACAAGTGCAGCATACACCACCTTTGCAGGAAAATGGGAGATCAGCACCCTGCTTTAATGCAGCATCCAGGATAGGTTCAGCATTAAAGCCAAGATCAAAATCAAAACTGATCCCATCGAGTTTTACAGAGATCTTACTAACAGTACCATACTCTTTTTGGGTCGGCCGTTTGTAAATAACCGTCGACCTGGTTTCACCCGGCGTAGTGAAGAGTTCGAAATGGATTTTGTTTTTATCGATGCCATTGTTTTGTAAAAAATCCCTGGTGGTAAAGATCATTTCCTCCGGGCCACAAATAAAAAATTCGTCGATATTTTTATAACTGATCAATTTATTCAATTCAGTCAGTTTGTCCATGCCTATTTTACCACTATTGATCAATGCATCAGTTCTTTCGCGGCTGAGGATATAAATAATGCGAAACCGGTCAAGAAATTTATCTTTTAACGCCTCCAGTTCTTCTTTAAAAATGATTGAGTTCTTATTCCTGTTTCCAAACACCAGTGTGAATTGACTTTGAAGCTCCGTTCTTAACGTAGTCTTAATGATAGAAATAATAGGTGTAATGCCACTGCCTGCTGCGAAGGCTACATAGTTCTTTTTATTGCCTGGAATTAATTCAGTGTAAAATTTTCCAACGGGTTGCATTACCTCCAGCACATCACCCCTTTTTAATTCCTCATTGGCAAACTCTGAAAATAATCCTCCTTCCTGTTTTTTTACAGCCACCCTCCATTCATCATCCAGCGGAGATGCGCAGATGGAATAAGTTCTTCTTATTTCTTCGCCATTGATGAAGGTCCTTATTGTCAGGCTTTGTCCCTGTTTAAATTCGAACTCTTTTTTTATTCCGGCAGGCATTTCAAAAACGACCGAAACACAATCAGGAGTTTCTCTTTTTACTTCTTTGACCGTTAATTTTTGAAAATGTATTGACATAGGTAAATTAATAATTAACTGTTATTAATTATTAATTTACTCATGACTGGAGACCTGTAATCAGGTGAGTAACCATGTTATCTTCCATTTGTTCGGGAGAATATTTTTTTTGACTCCGGTGCCAGAATTCAAGGCCACGAACGGCAGAAAGAATGGTGAGAACAGCTACGTAGGGGATGACAGGTTTCATTTCCTCATTTTGAATTCCCTGTTCCACGATAGCCTCAAGTCTTTGCACATAGTTGCGCCTAATATTGATAAAACTGGCAAAGTGCGGCTCAGAAAGATGTATCCATTCGTGCGTCATAACGTGATATTCTTCAAAGCGTGTCAGCATCATGCGAACATGAAACCGGATAATCTCTTCAATTTTTTTTAACGATGATTTATCTTCCACATCCACTTCTTCTAATTGCTGATTGCATTCACTAGCCGCGTGAAAAATGATCTCTTGTAAAATTTCTGATTTAGATTTGATATGATTGTATAAACTGGCCGCCTCAATGCCAACAGTTTCTGCAAGATCACGCATGGACGACGCCGCAAAGCCTTTGTCCTTGAACATAGCAGCAGCCCTGATCAATATCACTTCTCTTTTTGAAGATTTTCGACGTAACGGTTGAGCCATCCTCAAAGATAATGAATAGTGGATAGTGAATGATGTATAAGATAAAGTGAAAAATCAGCCAATCCACCATTTGCCACGGGAGCACAGAACATCTCAGAAAAATTTCCCAATTCCACTTTCCCCAATAAGTCATATTCCGTTCTTCCGGGTGATTTATTCACTCACATTGCGATCTATGTTATGACTGATCTTCGGAATAGATTTCAGGTAAGAATAGATTGCCTTTACCTCATTGTCACTTAAAGCAGCATAAGGCTGCATGGGCTCGCGCAGTGAAGGTTGGCTGTTTGGCAGAATGCCCGATTTTACAGCCGTTGTAAACGTGGCTGTGTCCCATTTACCAATGCCTGTTGCTTCATCGGGTGTAATATTTAATGAACTAACCTCAATGCCGTTTGGATTCTTGAAAACGTTTCCACCACCACAGTATCCTTTGCTTTTTTCCGGTTCAAGGATGTTATTTGTTTTGAAATCGGCTGAATGACAGGTAAAGCATTCCAGGTTGTATACGAGGTATTGTCCCCATTGGACCGTATTGTTTGTATCTGGTTGTGGAATAGCGCTCTTAGGATAGTCAAAAGGTTTTGCGATTCCTACATTACAAAGAAACTTTGTAAGAAAGGAAGGTTTGGTATCCGGGTGTGTTGTATTATCGGGTGCAAACCATGGACTGTCTGAATGCAAAAAAGAAATGATTGAATACATATCTTCATCACTCAGGTGTGGCAGCTTGGCCATGTAAGGAGGGATGTAGCGTCCATCGGGTCGCAGGCCGGTGCGAAGCAGGTACACGATCTCTCCATCTGTCCATTTTCCTATACCATGTACGGGGTCATGAGTTATGTTTTTTGAATAAATTTCTCCGAATTGTGGCACTTCGCTCATTTTGCGACCGGTGAATTTATTTGTGTTTGCATCAAAATGACAATGCTTGCAGAGCAGCGAAACAAGGACCTGGCCGCGTACCACCCGGTCCGGTGTTGATTCTACCTTTAAAGAAATCTGTTCCGCCTTATAATAAGGTATGCCCCGAATGGCGATAAAGGCAGCAAAGCCACCTACGAGTACAACGATTATTACGATGATGATCAATAGCCAGCGAAGAAATTTTTTCATGACAGTTAGTTTTTACAATTCGTAAAAATATAGTGTTACGAAAAATTCAGCAAATAGGATTTTAACCGATTTATTTCAATTCTCTTTTGTAATAATTTATCTTTCCGGTTTAAATTTTATTACTCATTTTAATTCTTCTCAATGTCAATTATTGTTGTTGGCACCATGGCTTTTGACGCCATAGAAACTCCGTTTGGTAAAATAGATAAAATAGTAGGCGGGTCGGCTACATATGTAGCTTATGCGGCAAGCAATTTCACCCAACCTATTAACCAGGTCTCTATTATCGGTTATGATTTTCCCAAAGAAGAACTGGCTGAACTCACTTCACGGGGTGTAGCGATGAATGGAGTCGAAACGGTAAAGGACAAAAAATCTTTTTTTTGGAGTGGACGTTATCATGAAGATATGAACAGCCGGGATACACTGGTGACGGATCTTAATGTTCTCGCTGATTTTAAGCCAAAAATCCCAAATGACTACCAGGGTTCAGAATTTCTGATGCTTGGGAACTTGCAGCCCTTCGTGCAGCTTAGCGTTATCAAACAATTAAAGAAAAGACCGAAATTAATTGTGATGGACACGATGAATTTTTGGATGGAAACGGCAATGACCGGATTAAAGGAGGTTTTGCAGGAAATAGATGTGTTATTGATAAACGATGCAGAAGCAAGACAACTGAGTGGACAATATTCAATTGTTAAAGCAGCACACAGTATTTTATCAATGGGCCCTAAATTTTTAATAGTTAAAAAGGGCGAACACGGTGCCCTGTTATTCCATCGCGAAAAAATATTTTTTGCTCCTGCTCTTCCGCTAGAAGAAGTATTTGATCCTACCGGGGCCGGGGACACATTTGCCGGCGGTTTTATTGGTCATTTGGCAAAGACAAACAATATTTCATTCGACAATATGAAGACCGCTATTATTATGGGAAGCGTGATGGCCAGTTTCTGTGTAGAAAAATTTGGCCCTACACGTTTGAAAGAGGTTTCAAAAAAGGAAATTGATAAACGACTGAAACAATTTCGTGAGCTTTCCAATTTTGATATTGAGGTAGCATAGAATTTTTAACGATTATTCATTATATGCCTCGCCTTCGTGACAAAAACCCATTGAGAAAAGTGAAATTGGGAAATTCCTCTGAGCTCTTCCGTGACTCCGTGGCAAATCACCCGGAAGGACGGAATATGGCTATTGGGAAAAGGGGAATTGAGAAACCTGCCCGCCGGCAGGCAGGTTGAGAAAATTCTCTAAGCTCCCCGTGCGCTTCCGTGGCAATAAACTGCTTTGGCGATGTTTCTTTTCTTTGAACCTCCAATTTTAATTCATGTCGACTTCTCTGCCACAATTGCTGTTCTTCTTGCTCGTTGGAATTGCGTTTATCATCGTGCTGACTGCAAGATATCGCGTGCATGCTTTTTTTCCTTTACTTATAGCTTGTTTCGTAGTAGGTATAGGAGTTCAATTGCCCTTTGTCACTATTCTCGCAGCTA
>DASXOT010000623.1:0-3363 GCA_036494065.1 Chitinophagaceae bacterium | reverse complement strand
AATCGACCGCAATAGGATTGTCGACGATAGGTACATCGAGAGTCGGGAACCCCATTTTTATAAGGAAGAAAATGAGCAGTATAAGACCCACCACCCCTGTTGTAAGCATAAAGGCCCGGGTATTTTTTTTATTTTCAAAGGAATCAGACATGTAGGCTACAGAATTGTTCATACAAATTTACATTTTATCATGAGAAAATAGGTCGGGGCCTTATACACACGTGTTACTAACGAATTAAATGACGTGCAACTTACGTTAGAGGGGTTTTAGGAAATGTTAAGATTTGGGTCCGGTTGTTCTATGCAATCCATCGTACTACAAAATGCGGTATCCATCTCAGTAGCCACGCAATGATAACCCACCGATGGGTGATATAGGTTCTTCTTTTCTTTTTTTCGATAGCAGCGAAGATTTGCCTGGCCGATTTATCGACAGGTGCTTCCCAAAAACGGCCTTTCCCCTTTGCCATTTTTGTTTTAACAAATCCAGGTAGTATATCTGAAATATGAATTACGGTTTTTGGGTCTTTTCTTTTTAAGCGACGAGCTTTTAAGTAAAGGCCGGCCAAATACATGCTCATATATGACTTACTTGCGCTGTATGCGGGAGCCAGGCTATTTTCCCGTATAGAAGCAACTGAAGAAGTCGCCGCTATCTGCCCTCCGCCGTGTCTTACAAAATAATTGAAAGTATAGTTTACAACTTCAACAAAACCATTGACATTGGTCAGCGTAGTCTGTCGGTCAATTGACCAATCCAGGCTCTCACTAACTTCTCCGTAACCTGCATTATAAATGAGTACATCCAGTCCTCCTAATTTATGGATTAATGATTCAAGATGCGGGATATTTTGGTCACCCATTACATCGAAACACTCGACCATTGTTTGAGAAGGAAACTGCTCATGAAGTGAATTCAACAAATGTTGCCTTCTACCAGTTACTCCCACCACATCGCCCTTTGCGAAATACAATTTTGCCAATGCTAACCCAATTCCGGATGTGGATCCTATGATGATTACTTTTGCCATATCAGAATTTGGATATTATATTTTGAGAAAGGTTTGCCATTAAGAGTCCTCCAAACACCATCACCATGCTCAGTACATGTATCCATGAAAATTCTTCTTTAAGAAAGATTATGGCTCCAAGCATGCTAAATATTGGGATCAGGTTTCCAAACAACGCCGTCCTTCCGGCGCCAAGTATTCCGATCGAAATATTCCAAATTGAAAAGCAAATCGCCGAGGCACCGATGCCAAGATATAAAAAGGAAACACATAAACGCCGGTCCCAAAGAATAGTGAAAGATAGTTGTTCCCAAATAAAAAACGGAAGCAGCAGAATAGTGCCCATCAAAAAAATACAAAACAGGAAATTCACAGGTGAAATACCAGCCGGTTTTTTTCTCACGAGAATATTGTAAACCGCAAAACAAAAAGCGGCGAGTAACATCCACAGATCGCCCGGGGAAAAATGAAATGCTAGCAGGTTTTGAAAATTCCCCCGGCACAATAAAAAGAGGATCCCGCAAACGCATAAAGCGAGACCAATGACTTTCATAATGTCAATTTGCTCTTTCAAAAAAATGCGAGCCAGGATAATTGACATGATTGGGGATGAAGTTGTGCCGATCAATGCAAGATTAATAGCGCTTGTGTAGTGCCCGGCTACATAAACAACAGTGTTGAACAGGCTTATTCCCATCGCAGAAACACAGAATAAGTACCGCCATGAATATTTCGTCAGCTTCCATTCATTTTTAAATTTCTTAACGGCAAATGGAAAAATAACAATAGTAGCAATTGTCCATCGATAAAAGGCAAGACTTACGGGGTGTATTTGTTTATATACTCCCCGGGCGATTATAAAATTGCCAGACCAGATAAAAGCAGCGAGAATAGCGAAACCAATGCCAGGTATGACCTTTCTGTTTTGCAAATCGTCGAAAATTTAATTCAATGAGAATTATTTTAACAAGATAAATCTATATTTGATACGATCAAGTCTACCAAAATAAAGTTGTATGAAACTACTCCTCTTAACCTTCTTTATTGCAGTTTCGCTGGTATCGGCCGGCCGATCAGTTGTAAATAAAACGAAGTCGGATGACTCAACATTCATTTACATCTATCGGAGCGGCAAACTTACCGGCTCACTCATCAATTGGTGGATCTATGTTGATGACCAAAAGATTTGCAAGTTGAGTAACAACCGGTATATGCAGGTATTTGTTAAGCGGGGTAAACACATAGTGGAAGCCAAACAGGCAGGTGTAACCGTTTCGAAAAAAGAGACGCAAATCACCATTACTGCGGAGAGAGGTAAGAATTATTTTGTTGCCTGTAATGTACAAATGAAGGTGCTAAGCGATAAATTGGAATTATTGGAGGTTACTGAATCTACCGGTGGTAAACAAATGGATGGAATGTTGCTTGACAACTGCCAGCAGCCTGGCAACTAGGGCTAGTGCAATTATTAGTGAGCAAAGTCCACTTCAAATCGTCCTTTAATTCTCTCGATCGAAGGATTAAAATAACCAAATTTTAAAGAAGAAAATTCTTCCTGTATTGATTGCATAAGTTGTTTTATTCCCATGCACTCGCCTGTATCGGTGACGCCAATTTTTCCAAGATACCAATCGGGATCGATATTAAAATTTCGCCACTGGATCATTTTCAATCCGGTCTCCCGGATTAGTTTTCGCAAAGCTTCATATTCCGAAAAACTATCCGTCATGCCCGGAAAAACAAAGTAGTTGATGGATGTCCAGCCACCAAACGAGTTGACGATTTTCAAACTTTCAATGATATCGTCAAACTCATAGTTATTCGGGCGGTAATATGGCATATAAATTTCTCTTCTCGCTGAATTGGTGCTGACACGAATCGAATTCAGTCCCGCTTCGCACAAAATTCTGACTGCATCGGGTCTTGAACCATTCGTGTTAATGTTGATGCTTCCTTTTGAAGTATGCTTTCTTATTTCTCTAATGGCATCACGAATAGTTTCCCACATCAACAATGGCTCACCCTCACAACCCTGGCCAAAGCTGATGATCGGGAATGGCGCCGTTTCCAGGTGAGGTACTGTATATTCGACAATCTCCTCTGGCATCGGCAAAAATGTTAGTCGGTCCTGCGTTGAAACAATGGGTTCTTCATCCGGTTGCAATGAGATGCATCCTACACAATTTGCATTGCAGGCCGGTGATACGGGTACGGGACATTCCCATCTTTGTAAAAAATAATTTCTTGCAGCAGGACAATGGTAAGTTAGTGCACAATTGTTGGCAAGATGCCTTACTAACCGGTTGTGCGGATATACCTTCAGCAATTGTTTTGCTCCCGATTCAACTCTTGC
>DASXOT010000622.1:0-2418 GCA_036494065.1 Chitinophagaceae bacterium | reverse complement strand
TGATCTCGTAGAAGAAGCCGTGATGGTTGAATTCGACAGGATCACGGAACGCGGTGGCGTTTTAGGAGCAATGGAAAGAATGTATCAGCGAAATAAGATCCAGGAAGAGAGCCTCTACTATGAACACCTGAAGCATACTGGTGAATTGCCGTTGATTGGAGTAAACAGTTTTCTCAACAAGAAAGGAAGCCCCACAATCATCCCTAACGAAGTAATACGAAGCACAAAAGAAGAAAAGGAGCAACAAATTTCAAACCTGCGATCGTTCCAGAAAAGAAATGAAACAAGTTCGGACCAGGCGTTAAAAAAATTAAAAGATAAGGCAATCAATAACGAAAATATTTTTACGGAATTAATGGAAACTGTGAAATTTTGCTCACTCGGCCAGATTACACATGCATTGTACGAAGTAGGTGGTCAATACCGCAGAAATATGTAATGTTCTCATCCCCATGGCATGATATTTATGCTATTCTAATAAAACAAATCACACTTAAAATATCGACTTATGACAAAACTACTATGGGGATTTACACTCGGTCTTCTGACAGGGCTTTTGCTGGCCCCCGAAAAAGGATCCGAAACGCGCCGGCGAATCTCCCGAAAAGCAAATGATTTAAAAGATAGATTTGATGATTTTGTTGACAGTGTGTCCGAAAGATTCGATGCATTTACCAGTGAAGTGGAAGATATGGCCGTAAATACAGGTTCGCAAGCGCGATCATTTGCCGGCGATATTCGAAATGGAGCAATGTAGAAATTATTACTCGGTTAATAAGGCTATCCCACATAACGGGGTAGTTTTATTTTTTATATGAACTCTTAGCCATCATCTCCAGGTACTAAAAACTCCAACAGCCCCTTTCTGATCTCTATTTCAACCTGCAGGTTCTTTTCAATCTTAATAATCTCATCATCTACGTGTAAATGTGTTCCCTCCCAGCTTATGGATATGTTTCTTCCCTTTAACTGTTCAAAATGATAACTCGTTTCTTTTCCATTTAATTTATCCGAAATATAAGATGCCAACTTTTCTTTTGATTTTTCGTGGATCAATATGATTTCAAATTCGCCATCGCCTGGGTCGCCGTTTGGTGAGAGGAAAAGGTTAGGACCCATCAAGCGCGTATTCATGATTTCAACAAGTAAAAACTTTCCGGAATGATCAATTTCATCGATTTTCATTGTGCAATACTTGGGCTCATAAGAAAAAATACTTTCATGAAAAGTCTCCAGGGCTGTTCGCAATTCTATTTCAGGATGGTCAATATCCTTCGCATCTATTTTCTGCATTTTCTTGATCAAATAAGGAAATAATCCGTATCCAAAACTTTCTAAAAAAAATGAAGCCCCGGGCAAATTTTCAATTCTGCCTACGTCAAATTTTTTTATCTCAGCATCATTCCACGATTGTATTATTTCTTCCGGGCTGCCATGTATTCCCAGAGTTTGCGCAACATTATTGGCCGTGCCGAGAGGCAATAACGCGATAGGCCATGTCTTTTCGGACAATTTGCGGTCTAGTAACTGTTTCGTTATTTTCCGTATGGTTCCGTCTCCGCCTGCAGCTACAATAAAATCCACTTTTTCGTCAAGTTGCTTCCAATCTTCCTTCATTGAAGAATAGCGGGTTTCAAAACCATTTTTCTCCAGGAGCTTAATCAATTTTTCCTTGGAATGGTCTTCGTTGCCGGCTGTGGGGTTATGTAAGAGGTTTACGACTTTCATGAAATGGTTATTAGTGAGAAGCCGTATAAAACTGTACCATTTTTTAAATGGCATGATAATGTATTATTAAGAAACTATGAAAATCCTGGTGACAAACGATGATGGCATTTATAGTCCGGGTATTGCAGCATTGGCAAGAATGGCAAAAAAATTTGGCGAAGTACAGGTAGTTGCACCGGATGTTGAACAGTCTTCAATGGGTCACGCTGTTACACATTCCCGGCCGCTGTCTTATCGAAAGTCTCCAATCAGTTTTGAAGAAGGTATCGAGGCGTTTCGGGTAAATGGAACTCCTGCCGATTGTGTGGCGCTGGGAGCGCATATTAATAATATAACGGATGTCGTTCTTTCGGGAATAAATATGGGATTGAACCTCGGTAATTCAATCTGGCATTCCGGAACTTTAGCGGCAGCAAGACAGGCCGTGTTGCTTGGCATGAAAGGTATTGCGCTGAGTACACCCATTGGAAAAACGGAACCTGACTTTAACGCACTGCAACCCTATGTGGAAAAAACGCTTGAAATCCTGTTACCAAAATCAGGGTTGGGCTTATTTAATGTCAATTTTCCCCAGCAACCCAAAGGCATTCACTGGACGAGGCAATCTGTTAGACTTTACGACGGCAAAATAGTCCCCGGAATGGACCCAATGGGAAGAAAGCATTATTGGTTTACGGTGACTCCACTGGA
>DASXOT010000621.1:0-2259 GCA_036494065.1 Chitinophagaceae bacterium | reverse complement strand
ATCTCAGCGAGTTTTTGTTTTGCCTCCGCGGAATCTTTTGTTGTGAGCTCCTTCGTATATATTTTTTCTTCCTGTTTTTCTAACCGGTGTAGGGCTTTTTCGGACCTGGCAATAAGCTTATCTTCTAGCTTACTCACCTTCTTCCCGACTGCAGCCGACCATTTAGCAGGATCAATTTTATTCACAATGGAATCAAGTGCAGACTGTGCGTTTAGCCTGACACAGAAATAGCATGCTATAAGCAAAACAAAAGAATGCTTCACAGTTAGTGGCTTGTAATTGTACGTAATGAGAGTATAAATAGCCGCATGACGGTATTTCCAGGCACACGAATATTTATCTCCGATTAAAACACGGTGTTTTTCTCTGATGGACAATCCACTGTCAGATCAACTCTGTTGGAGAGTTGTAACATTTAGGTGGTCAGCAAGGCTTATCGATTCCTATGGTCATAAAATTCCGCTGACAGTAATATCACTGTCATTGTTTTCAAAGGCAGATTGAAAAGGGGGTTAGTTCGAGCGTTATCAGTGGGTGGATGGCTTCTTGCATTTTCACATCATGAGTGCGATGCAAAAAAAATGATAATGTAAAGATCAAAAATTCCTGAAAACAAACAATAGGTATTTACACCTAAACTTTGTCGTTTTTTCATCACAAAAAAATGGTGTTTACATCACGCCTTTAATTTTTACAAAGCAAATTACACTCATTAAAATCCCTTTTTTTGCTTTCAGTTCTTTGATCTGAGTTTTGAGCGACGTCAAGTCTTCGACGTCAAAATGTGCAGCAATCTTATTCATGATCCCATCGTATTGCGTCATGAGCGCCTTACCAAGTTCATTGTATACACCAGGGTCATTAATAAGTTCGGCGTTATTCAGGACATGATCATACTTCCCGCTTGCCCGTATCGGAATATCTTAAAACCCGCAGCAATAAAGAAATCTTTTTTTTACAGTTTCACATGATCGATAAAATTTTTATTTCCTTCATCTCTCCGGCATGGTGATGACGACTATGAAAAGTGCTCTTTGACCGCGATGCTAAATTAAATTTGGCAGTAAGGCTTTGTAAAAAATACTGATACAAGCATTGAATTACCTGAATGGTGTTTCTGCAGACCTGCTACGATAAAAGGACCTGTTAATTTTAACCGAAAACGTTATTGCACAATCTGCTTTTTAAAACCTTCCGACAAATCAATGGCCCTTCGATATTCAAAAGGAGAAAAGGCTTTGAAGTCTTCCCGGTCATTATCGCTTATATTTTTCCCATCAAAATAATAGAAAACAAAAAGCACCAGGTAAGGGCTTTTTGTAAATGCCCAGAATATTTTAAATGGCTCGCCATTAGAATAATAAATCAAGGCTTTATTGGTGAAGTTGGGAACAGAAATTACATTTTCTATTTTCAGGATCTGCCCTTCTTTATAGTAATATGTATTCTTGAAAAATATTGAATCCGAAAATTTGACAGGGAATACGTTAAAACTATGTCCCCTCTTTAAGTCAGCAGAATCTAGTTTTGAAATTCTAAATTTGAAATAATCAATCAACTTTAAAACAGCGGATGTATCCGGTAGATTTTGTGGACGAATGTAGCCCGAATCTTCAAGGATTTTTAACCCCGATAGCGTGTCTATCTTATTTGAAGCCTGGTCAAAGTACACTCTTTTGTATGAATCACTAGTCAGGTCCGAAGGCGACTTCGAATCCTGGCCAGAACAGATGAAAAAGCCAAAAAATGCGAGAAGGCAAGCAGTCAGTTCTTTCATTTTGTCAAATGTACACGGGACAAACCACAATTTTTTAAGCCGATGCAAATATTTCACAAGAAGGCAGTGCACGTAGCAGTTTTAGCACAGAGATACTTTAGATTGAACACAGAATTTATCAAAGAATTATTTGATAGCTGATATTTCATACGTGTTTTGGATCAATATCTCTGTGCATGTCCGTGCTCTCCGATCCACCATGTTAAAATTAACCACAGAGCCACAGAATGCGCGAAGATACATGGAGATACACAGGTGAAAATTAGATTGGAATAAGTTTATGGGCCTATTTCGGTGGCCACTCTTTCAAACCAATTTCTTTTTGACTTTTTAATTTGAATTTTGACTTTTCTCAAGCGCTCACATTAAAATCCCTCAACGCATCGTTCAAACTTGTTTTCAAATCAGTACTGGCCTTGCGTTGCCCAATGATCAGGGCACAAGTAACATTGTATTCTCCTGCAGGGAATTTTTTCGGGTAG
>DASXOT010000620.1:0-1887 GCA_036494065.1 Chitinophagaceae bacterium | reverse complement strand
CCGAGAGAAACAACCGGATCAATACTTGCCTCCCACTGCTTACAGGTAGTACCGAGAAAGTCATCGGCCGCAGGGTCACTTTCACCAAAAGCTTTCGAAAAATTGCCAGCGGGCCCATACCATCCGATCGCTGAAGCGCTGACGATTGTTTTGACATGGTTTATATTTTCCGACAACGCTTTTACGAGTAATGCGCTACTCAGCGTCCTGCTTTCGACGATTTCCCTCTTTCTTTTTGAAGTCCAGCGCTTGTCGGCGACACCGGCTCCTGCCAAATGAATAATATGATCGGCTTTTAAAATAGCATTGGTGTCGATTTGCTGATTTTTTACATCCCAGCGAGCATAAGAAACACGGGATGTATTTGAATATTTCCCCGGGTACCTCGTGAGAACAATTATATCATGACCTTTATTCGATAACTCTTTTTGAAGTGCTGTTCCGATCATGCCTGTGCCACCCGTTATTAAAATAGTAGACATAATAATTGACAAATGTCTTAATAATTTTTATTGTGAATGAAGGAGAACATTTATCTTACTATCAAATTAACATTTGATGAGCTCTGTTCTTACTCTTAACAATGTGACCAAATCTTATGGTGCAGTTCGTGCCCTAAAAGGAGTGTCATTTGAAGTCCCCGAAGGTTCAGTCTTTGGCATCCTGGGGCCCAACGGCAGTGGCAAAACTACCCTGCTAAGTATCATTCTTGATGTGCTGAAGGCAAACAGCGGGAATTTTTTGTGGTTCGGTCACCCCGGCTCAAAAGAGCAAAGAAAAAAAATAGGGTCGTTGCTGGAAACGCCCAATTTTTATCATTATCTGTCCGCAATAAACAATTTAAAAATTACCCGATCAATCAGCGGACGTGGAAGCCTCGATGACATTGATGAGGTTTTGAAAAACGTAAGATTATATGAGCGAAGAAAAAGTCGCTTCAGCACGTTCAGCCTTGGTATGAAACAAAGGCTTGCGATTGCGGCCGCTTTGCTTGGAGGCCCTAAAGTGCTGGTTTTTGATGAGCCTACGAACGGTCTTGATCCGGTCGGAATTGCTGAAATAAGACAACTTATCCTTGATTTGAGAAATAGCGGTCACACCATTATCATGGCTAGTCACCTGCTTGACGAAGTGGAAAAAGTTTGTACGCACGCGGCTATTTTAAGAACGGGTGAGCTGCTCACTTCGGGCCAGGTAGAAGAGATCTTGGTGGATGATGATGTAGTGGAGGTAAGTGCGGCGGATTTAAATTCACTGGCCAGTCTTCTTCAGCAGTTAAACAAAAATGTAACTATAGACAACAAGCTGAATTTTGTTCATTTGACTCTTCCCAAAGGAACAGCACGGCTTGATGAGATCAATAGCTTTTGCTTTAAAAATGGTATTGCTCTAAATCACCTTTTATTAAAAAAGAAACGACTTGAGGCCAGGTTCTTTGAATTGACAAACAACTAAAATTTAAAAAAGTACCATTGGAATAAAATAACCAATATGATGAATCTTTTAAAAACGGAATGGCTCAAAATAAAAAAATATCCCGCATTCTGGTGGATAATTGGCATTACTGCCCTTTCATACCCGGGTATAAATTTCATTACGTATAATGGTTATCAAAATTTAGTTCACCGGAAAGATCAAGGCGGGAAAATTGCCCAGTTTGTACTAGGAAATCCCTTCACTTTTCCAGAGGTTTGGCATACAGTCGCCTATTTTTCTACATGGTTTGTTTTTATACCTTCCGTAGTTGTGATTATGTTGATCACAAATGAGTATACATATAAAACCAATCGTCAAAATATCATCGACGGGTGGGGTCGTTCAGAATTTATGTTTAGTAAATTGATCGATGTACTAATCGTAACACTTTTGATTTCGATCCTTTGCTTC
>DASXOT010000619.1:0-8537 GCA_036494065.1 Chitinophagaceae bacterium | reverse complement strand
CTACTTACAAGTATTTCGTTTTTTTTCATGGCCGGTATTTTATGGCAGAATGGTTGGATCGGGCTTCGGACCTGGGCTTTATAAAAAGCAATGACTGTAATAACCTAATAAGTTCGATGTTCTTTTCGGGTAAAATATTAAGGAAGCTGACAATCAGCATCTTTTTATTTGTTAGTCCTAACGAGAGAAAGTTCGAACTTTTTGGTGGAAGATTTAAAGTCTGTATTTGCTTTAGATTGCAGGGATGAACACAGATTACCTGAATCTTAAAAATCGTCTGTGAAAATCTGTGTTATCTGTGGCTCCATCTAAGTAGTTCCGACAGTCAGCAGCTCGAACTTATCATTAAAGACTTATCCTGATTGTAGCTTTTGAGCTAAGGAAAAGATCGAACATCAACGTAAATTACAGTCATGGAAGTACACCACCACCCCCACGTTGAAAACAAACGCTTTAAAGAATATTTCCTGGAATTCCTGATGATATTTCTTGCCGTGACACTCGGATTTTTTGCCGAAAATTTTCGCGAACATTCAGCGAATGGCAAAAAAGAAAAGGAATACATCGTGTCTCTGAAAGAAGACCTTTTGACCGACAGCACAGATTTGCACAGGGTCACTCCATCCGCCCAATTACAGTATAACATGCTCGACAGCCTGGCGATAATATTGCGGCGTGCCGCTGATCGTGAGTCTTACGATATGAGCCGGTTGTACTACCTCAACTTCTACTCGTCATTTGGCCTGATATTGTATAATCAAAACGAAAGAACAATATCACAGATCAAGAGTACAGGTGCTTTTAATCTAATCAGGAACAAGAAATGCCGGGACATGATCACTGTTTACTACAATTTCTATGAAGATATCATTACAAAGGAGGGCAACGATGTAGGGAACTGGATGAACGATGCAAATAAAATGTCCCAAAAAATATTTAACTATTCCCATATTGGCAAATTTGGCTTCAATGGAGGAGCGGACATATTCCTGCATGACAGCCTTAATTTAAAATTGATCAATTCTGATAGCGGCCTTTTAAACGAATATGCAAATAAGATAAAGTCGCTCATGATGATGCTCGACAGCCACCTGGCGCTTGAAAAGATGCAATCCAAAAGCAATAAAGAGCTGATTGATCTTTTGAATAATGAATATCGTTTGGAAAAGAAATAAGGAGTGACGATTGAAGAGCAATAGAAAATAAAAATGGTCCCTCCAAAAAAAATGACTAAAATTCTCTTAGTGCAGACCTAACAGGCCACAGTTCGCGCAGAAAACAAAACGTAGTTTAGCAAGGCTTTAGAGTTATTCCACAGACTTGTAAATAAACCAAACCACAAATGGAAGTCCATCATCATCCACACTTAGAAAGGAAGCGATTTAAAGAATATTTCCTTGAATTTATCATGATATTTCTTGCTGTAACGATGGGTTTTTTTTGCGGAAAGCATCAGAGAAAATATCAGCAATACTGAACACGCCAAAATATTGACAGAACGCTTGATAAAAGACATGCAAGCTGATACATCGCATCTCCAGCGCTGAGCATTCAGTGATCTTTAAGAAAATAGACAGTGCTTTAAAAATACCGGTGGAGAGGCTTAAGGACATCGATGTGCAGGATAGATTTTATCATTATTTCGTCTATTTGTATTCGTGGCTGTATGGATTTACTCCTAACGACAATACCATTACGCAGTTAAAAAATGCCGGGGGTTTCAATGTCATTCAAAAGAAAATGATTAAGTTCACCACCAACCACATGTCGAAAAGAAGAAATTTAAATAATACTTTTAGGACTTCTTAATGATATTTCTTGCGGTAACGGAGGTTTTTTTGTAGAGAACTTCAGAGAGCGCCAGGCAGAACATAAGCGAGAGAAATAATCTATAGTTTCAATGCTAAGAGAACTGGAAACCGATACATCAGAGTTAAAATTTGTTTTGCAAGATTCAGTGAGAGTAACCGCAGGTTGGGGAGGATATGTCGGCAGCTCTGACCGAATGCTTGTAATAAAACAGAGCTTTTCATCGCAACTAATAAATCGTCTAAAAGAAGAATAAACATCAGATAACACAACAAAATGTCATGAATTTAACACGCCGCAAGTTCTTACAAGGCTTTTTCATTGTTACCGCCATAACAGTAAGCAAGGGTTGGGCAAAGAAGGCTGTAAGGCTGGTGGCTGAACGCCGTGACCTCTTTCCACAGGGTGTGGCATCAGGTGACCCGACAGTTGACAGTGTAATCCTGTGGACGAGGCGCCCGCCAATAAATGGTAGCTCTAGCACTAAGCTGGTTGTTGAAATTTCAACCACTCCCGAATTCAAGAAAATCCTGGCAAGTGGTACTGCGCGTATCGGTACCGATTCAGATTGGACATGCCGTTTCCTGGCTAAGGACCTTAAACCCGACCGTGAATATTGGTACCGTTTTGTTGATGACCATGGTTTCTCTAGCCGGATTGGTCGTACCATAACGGCGCCCGCCAACGATTCAGACGCGCCTGTTCGTTTTACCTTTGTATGTTGCCAATGCCCTAACGAAGGTGCCCTGAATGCTTACCGAAAGATGATCTTCGAAGATGAGGCACGTCCGAAAGATCAACGACTCAATTTTGTATTGCACCTGGGCGATTTTATTTATGAAGTTACCTGGTATGCCGAAGATAATCCGAACGGGAACCGTGGACGCCGCATCAGGAATCTATACAAGTTCCCGCAAGGCAGAAGGGTTAGTAATTTCCACCTGCCCGTCACACTGGAGGATTATCGTACACTCTATCGTGCCTATCTGGAGGATCCCGACTTACAGGATGCCCGTGCCCGTTGGCCATTTGTCTGTATTTGGGATAACCATGAATTTGCCTGGGCAGGATACCAAAGTCAGTATGTTGCGGGGGGCGGTTACAATGCTCCGGCACAAAACCAGAAAGTATCTGCCAACCAGGCCTGGTGGGAGTTCATGCCTGCACATGTTCAACAACCCGGTAACCCCACACTTGAACATTTCAAAGCTCCGGCAGTAGTGGATACCCCCTTGGCAAATCTAAACGAAGACGGGCTTTACGAAGAACCTAATAACCTGAAGGCGATCAACAGCCTGAAGATCCAGCGTGTACTGCATTGGGGCAGAAATATCGATTTGCTGCTGACTGATAATTGGTCGTTCCGCTCTCCTGATATGTCGACTGATGATTTTGAGGCTCCCGATTATCCCAGGGTCTCTCCACAACTGCCTTTTGAAATTATGAATTACGGCCGTCATTATAATAATGATAATCCACCCGACACTATTCGTTTCAACGGCAAGGATTTTCCGAATCCCACAAAAAATGTTCATGCCCAGACTTACCTGGGCCGGGAACAAAAGCATTGGTTCCTGGAACAGCTCGGTGCTTCTACTGCACGCTGGAAAATATGGGGACACGGTTTTGGCACTATGGAAGTGCGGAGCGATTATCAAAACCTGCCTGGTGAACTAGGGAGTAAGTGGCCCAAAGATGTGGGCTATGCAGTAATAGACAATCGATTCCTTCGTGATAAAGACGAGATATTTGATTTTATACACGATCAGAAGATCACTGGTTTTTGTGTTGTTGGAGGCGACCGTCATGCGTTTCACGCCGGTTTGGCTTCCAAAGCGCTGCCGCCGAAGAAATACGAGCCATTGGGCGTGGAATTCATTACTGGTTCTATATCACAGCAGACCCTTTTTGAAGTATTGGAAGTAACCCTGGCTAAAGACCATCCAAAACGTGTGCTACACCTGATCGATCAGCCCGATGGCACAGTGATTCCTTCTTTGAATGTTACCCCTATGCATGGAGTGCTTTCGACTTTAAAGTTGAAGGAGACAGGAGACATGAAGCAGGCCCGTGCCGTGCGCAATCCTGACGTTGCGCCGCATTTGTCATTTCTCGATTTCGGTGGCCATGGCTACGGTTTAGTAACCGCCACTTCCGATCAGCTTTCGACTGAGTTTGTCTGTATACCGCGACCACTGGAACGCAGCGCACGCCCGGACGGTGGCCCATTGGTTTATCGTGTTGTGCATCGCACACACTTATGGAAGGCGGGCGAAACACCTAAGCTTGAGCAGGAAATTCTTGAAGGCAATCCGCAGTATTGCATCTGAATTACTTCTTGCGTACAAGCTATGCACCAAGGATGGAAAGGCAATCAATGATTTCATACATATAAAATGAACAAAACCCCTGCTGCATCTACATTTAACACAGGTAAGGGCTCATGTTAAAGGGATTTCTAAATTCCATTGTAGCCCTAACAGGCCATAGTTCGAACTTTTTAATCAAGGACATATCGTTAATTATTGCCCTTGACAGTAAATGAAGGTATTGGACCTATTCTCGTTCTCACCATCCATGATTTCCCAATTGCGTAAATTGCAAAAACTTGCCGCTTGACTATACTATCGAAAATTAAGGGAATCACTGCCGGAGTATCCTTTCTTTTAGCTTTTCAAATTTCATTTACACAGGATAAATATATCGACAGTTTAAAGGCCGTTCTGCGGAATACCACAGAACCTGTAGAGCGGTACCATTTGCTCTCCGGGATCACTAATGGCTTTTACCGGACAGGCATTGGCGAAGATAATGTCAACGACTATTTAGAAATGCTCCGAATTGCCTCCCAACTAAAGAACGATAGTCTGATCGCAAATAGTTATAACAAAATAGGGGACTTTTATGCATTTGAAAAAGGCGATTTTAATACAGCGCTGGATTATTTTTTTAACGGAATTCCGTTTGCTGTGAAGGCAAAAAGCCAGAGATGGTTATCCTCATTTTATTTAGACATCAGTGTCGTCTATTATTACCTGCAAAATCCAGTGGCAAGCATTGATTTCTTAAAGAAGGCGGAAGCGAATCTACCGGACGCTGGTCATCCCGAGTACAAATTTTTATTGCTACAGTTAAATTTTGCTTATTCTGTGGATTACCTATTTCTTCATCAACCCAAAAACGCATTGTCGTTTCTAAACGTCGCTAATGAAACAAATATGAAATTGAATTTTCCCGTTTGGGATCTTTATATCAACGCGGCTTTCGGAAATCTTTACGAACAAATGGATGAAAAGGACCTTGCCAGAGTCTACTTTAAGAAGGCAGTAGAAGGCGAAAGGAACAGCCACTCCCCATTCGGCAACTTACTTTTTCGAAGTTTCTATACCGTATTCCTTACTGACGCGGGAAATTATCCTGAGTCAATCAGCCAATCCAAAGAACTTTTGATTCTTGGAGAACAGGCACAAAACGATTTCGTCAAGTTTAGGGCCGTCGGCCTTTTAAAAAATATTTTTGAAAAGCAACGCAAATATGATAGCGCCTATTATTACTCCAAGCAGGAACTCGGCCTACGGGATACTCTTTTTAACCAGGAAAGGCTTAATAAAATACAAGCCATGGCTTTCAATGAGGAATTGAGAACAGCATCGGAAAAAAACAAAAGGCTGGAAACTGAACGCGAGCGTCGGCAGAATATACAATATGCATTAATAGCATGCGGAATCATTTTTTTTGTCATTATTTTCCTCTTGTTGAGTCACTCTATAATCGTGACTGAAAAATGGATTTCTTTTTTCGGAGTGCTGGGACTACTCGTAGTCTTTGAATTTATAAACCTGGTCATACATCCCACGTTGGCCATCGTGACACATGAATCGCCGATTTTGATGCTAGTGACCCTGGTTGTCATTGCTTCTCTGCTTATTCCACTACACCACCGCGTGGAAAAATGGATCACAGAAAAAATGACTGAGAAAAATAAAAAGATACGTTTAGACAATGCGAGAAGAACTGTCAAGAAGTTAGATGCGAATGGCAACAATACTTAGGGCACGCTACAAAAAAAGTTGCTGCGTAGTAGCGTTTTGGGTTTGTAGCCCGTATGAGATTATTTCATGATCTCTTTCGCATTTGATTTACCCAAAGCCTTTGCGCTCCGCCTGCGGCGGATCGCTGGGCATTTTCATTTGTCCGCTTTTGCAAGCAAGCTTGCATCGCTTCCAAATGAAAAATGCCCCCAGCTATCGCTGACGGCATTTGTAGACCCGATGGGAATCGAACAACATACCGACAATACGCTCACAGCTCGTTGCTACCAGCTCACAGCTGGACTGTGGACCCTGTTGGGATCGAACCAACGACCCCCTGATTATGAGTCAGGTGCTCTAACCGTCTGAGCTAAGGGTCCTAAGCTTTCGCTTAAGAGCGGCAAAAGTACAAAACACTCCCTTAACCTTTCATTAACCGAAAGAAAAATATATTTGCCGTCACAATTTCTATTCATGAAGAAAATCGTACTGCTTAGCTGCCTCATCTTGACCGGAATTTTCACTTTCGCCCAGGATAGTACCAAGACCGTTTCTATTAAAAATAAAAAAGCAAACCTGGCTGGCCGCGCCAATGATCATTTTCTCCTGCAGGTCGGGCTCACCAACTGGGTCGGGCGTACAGATTCCATGCACACTAAGGGTCTTTCAAGAAGCTTTAATATGTACTTCATGTTTGATTTTCCTTTTAAATCCAATCCCCATTTAAGCCTTGGTATTGGTGTTGGTATTGGAACCGACAATATCTATTTTAATAAAATGAACATAGGCATTAAAGAAACCACTGGTTATATTCAGTTCCAGGACCTTAGCGATACCACGCATTTCAAAAAATACAAACTGGCTACTGCCGATCTCGAAGCTCCGCTTGAATTGCGATACAGTTCTCATCCGGAAACGCCCAATAAAAGTGTAAAGGCGGCTATTGGTATAAAAGCAGGAATCTTATTGAATGCTCATACCAAGGGAAAAATATGGCAAAGCTCTACCGGCACAACGCTGATCGCTTATACGGAGAAAGAAACCAGCAAACGTTTTTTCAATTCGGACCGGTTTGAAGCTACTGCGCGTATCGGTTATGGAGTTTTCAGCCTTTTTGGAACGTACCAGCTAAATGTTTTGTTTAAAGAAGGGCTCGGCCCATCCGTGAGACCGTTTACCGCCGGAATCACGATAAGCGGGCTGTAGGTAACATAGTTTTTTACCCATCGGATAATCACTCTGTATATCTCAGCGTCACAGAATTCCTCGGATAACGGTAAATCCGCAGCGAAATCTCTGATGAAAAATGATCGCAATATCTAAATCCCCATTAACTTTCCTGTCTAAATCAATCTTTGCTAATCCTCGTAACCTGTGCTAGAAAAGAAAAAAATTGGTCATAAAGAAGAAAGGGCTCTATTGGTAGGTCTCGTGCATAAAGATCAAACAGAAGAACAGGTGCAGGAATACCTTGATGAACTGTCTTTTCTCGCTGAAACTGCAGGAGCCATTGCTGTAAAACGTTTTGTTCAAAAACTCTCTCATCCCGACAGCAGGACTTTTATCGGCAAAGGCAAATTAGAGGAGATCAAAAATTATATCCACGGAAAAAATATTAACGTCATCATATTCGATGATGAGTTAAATGGTTCCCAGATCACCAACATCGAAAAGGTCCTCGATGTAAAAACCATCGATCGTTCTGATCTTATCCTCGACATTTTTGCAAGTCGCGCCAAGACCGCTCAGGCAAAAGCTCAGGTTGAACTAGCCCAATACCAATATTTATTGCCCAGGTTGCGTGGTATGTGGAAACACCTGGAAAGATTGGGAGGTGGTATTGGAACAAGAGGTCCTGGTGAAACCGAAATTGAAACCGACCGTCGTATTGTTCGTGATAAAATTTCTTTGTTGCGAAAGCGCCTGTCGGTAATCGACAAGCAATCTGCTACACAAAGAAAGGAGCGGGGAGAATTTATCCGAGTAGCTTTAGTTGGTTACACCAATGTGGGCAAATCAACATTGATGAATTTATTGAGCAAACGAAATGTATTTGCCGAAAATAAATTGTTTGCTACTCTCGATACCACAACCAGTAAAGTAGTATTTGACAACACACCTTTTCTGCTAAGTGATACGGTTGGTTTCATTCGCAAACTGCCTCATCACCTGGTGGAAAGTTTTAAAAGCACACTGGACGAGGTAAGGGAGGCCGATATTCTTTTACACGTCGTCGACATTTCACACCCTGGTTATGAGGAACAAATCGGTACGGTAAACAAAACTTTGCAGGACATAAGCGCGTTCGACAAACCTGCTCTTACCATTTTCAACAAAATGGATCTTTATGAAGAACGAACTTTTGACCAATGGCTGGAAGAGAGTACCAAACAGGAGATATTAAATGACCTGGAAGAACGCTGGCAACGCGAAACGGGTGGCAATGCCGTATTTATTTCAGCCGTTGAAAAAAGAAATCTCAGTGATCTTCGAAAAAAGATACTGGAGAAAGTGCGGGCATTATATAAAATCAGATATCCTTACAGGGAGATACATTTTTAGCAATAGCCCTTTGTGTTTTTCTGTTCACCTCCGCGTATTCTGTTGCTCCATGGTGAAAGTTGCCACGGAGGCACGGAAATGCATGGAGATACCTATACAAAACACTTATGTGATATCGGCGATCAAATCATTCCC
>DASXOT010000618.1:0-3280 GCA_036494065.1 Chitinophagaceae bacterium | reverse complement strand
CTACCCGAAAATTCTTCTTTGCAATTTGATTGGCTGGCCCCTTACCAGGTTACTCTTTTAGAAGCTGAGGCCAGGGGATCCAACGACGCAGTTGCCTGGGGAAGTTATGGCCCCTTTACATACGTCCAATTGAGTGCTTCAGCACACGTCGTATCCATCAATAAGCAATTGTACAATTATATTCATTCTAAAGATGCAACACAAAACACACACGCATTTCTATTCCCGATGAAGGACTGGCATTTGTATGATGAATTTATAAATGGCAAACAAACGGGTGGTGGCGCTATACAACAGGTGCGAATGCTTTCTCTGCTGGCATGGATCCTTCTTTTAATTGCCTGCATCAATTTTATGAACCTGGCTACGGCAAGAAGTGAGAAACGCGCAAAAGAAGTAGGCGTTCGCAAAGTGCTGGGTGCAGGAAGAAAAGGCCTGGTGGCCCAATTTATTGGAGAAGCACTGTCAATGTCTGCCCTCGCCGGAGGACTGTCACTCATCCTGATAAGCCTTGGCTTACCGGTATTCAATACGCTGGTGCAAAAACAACTTTTGCTGCATATGGACAACCCGACTCATGCTTTTGCATTATTTGTTGTTATCATTATTTGTGGCTTTATAGCTGGCAGCTATCCTTCGTTTTATCTTTCGTCGTTCAAACCGTCGGGCGTGCTGAAGGGATTAAAACTAAAGACCGGCAACGCGGCCTTTATCCGAAAAGCTCTCGCGGTATTTCAATTTGCCGTTTCAGTAATATTTATCGTAAGTACGATTGTTATTTATCTCCAGATACAACATGTAAAAAATAGAAAACTTGGTTTCAACAAAAACAATCTTATTGAAATCAACATGCAGCAAAGTGTTACGGGCAGTTTTGCATTGATAAAACATGATTTGCTTAAAACAGGTTTTGTGGAAAATGCGTCACTCGCTGATCACACCATTTTATACGGAGGCAATGATGACGACCGGTTTACATGGGAAGGTAAATCGCCTGATCAGGACGTTTCTATCGCTTTCAGACATGTAGGGCCGGAATTTGTTGCAACAACGGGCATGAGGATCACTGAAGGTGCCGATTTTGACGCAAGCAAAAGATTTGATAGCTCAAATGTCATGGTCAATGAATCATTGGCAAAATTGTTGGGCAACGGAGAAAGCGCTGTTGGCAAAATCATTCATTCTCCCCGCGGTGAAAGTGAAGGTCATTATCGCAATTTAACCGTGATAGGAGTGGTAAACGATTACATCTATGGCAATATATTCGGCACACCCGAACCTGTGTTATTTTTTTGTGATCCTTATCCGAATTCTAATCTTGTCTACGTCCGGATCAAGCAGCAAGCCGACCCGGAACAGGCATTAACAACTATCCAGGCGGCTGTTAAAAAAGATAACCCCGCCTACCCTTTTGAATACAGGTTTGTAGATGATCAGTTCAATGAAATGTTTCAAACTGAAGTACAGGCGAGCAAGGTTTCCACTGCTTTTGCCGTACTTGCAATTATTATTTCCTGTCTTGGACTATTTGGTCTTGCAACTTATTCGGCAGAGCGAAGAATAAAAGAGATCGGAATTCGGAAAGTGCTCGGATCAAGTGTAGGAGGCATTGCAGCGTTACTCTCAAAAGATTTTCTCAAACTTGTTCTCATTTCCTGCCTTGTTGCTTTTCCCGTTGCATGGTGGAAGATGCATGATTGGCTGCAGAGTTATCAATACAGGATTCAAATCAGCTGGTGGATATTTTTACTGTCCGGGTTAGTAGCTATGTTGATCGCGCTGGTGACGATAAGTTTTCAATCAATTAAGGCCGCCGCTGCAAACCCGGTGAAGAGTTTGAGGACGGAATAAATGCCAAAATATATTTCTTTCACGCCAAAAAGAATATATCTGGGTTGATTTGCGAAATCTGCGGGCAAAAGCAATGTAACAAAACCGGACACTGTTGTACTAAAACGAAACAACTGGCGAGCGTTTTAGATTGTATTATCCTGATTGTCAAAAAATAATAAGCTGGCTTTATATTAGCTTGCAGACAAGATAAATAACATAGCTGTGTTTAAAAATTATTTCAAAACGACTTTTAGAAACCTGTCGCGCAATAAAATTTATTCTTTTATCAACGTTGCAGGTCTAAGCCTGGGACTCACTTGTGCGATGCTGATCATGTTGTATATAAAAGATGAGGTGAGTTACGATCGCTTTCATAAAAATGCAAAGAATATCTATCGTATTGATAAAGGAGTTGCCCGAAAGGATGGAGAAAGTTATGGCAGCTATACCGGCTACTTCCCCGGTCCACGCTTCGCCGCGAGTATCCCCGAAATACAAAACTTTGTTCGGTTTCAACCCAGCCAGGCCGATATTAAAATTGATGCAGATATTCAATCACAGCCCATATCTTTCGTGGACGCCAATTTCTTTTCAGTATTTAGTTTCCCTTTATTAGCCGGTGATCCCAAAACGGTATTGACCCAACCCAATTCAGTGGTAATTACCGAGGACATGGCTAAGAAATATTTTGGTAATTCCGTGGCCGTGGGTAAAACGCTGTCGATAAACGAGACTGGCAGATTTATGCCCTATATGGTAACCGGCGTAGCAAAAAACTGTCCTCAAAATTCATCAATAAAATTCGATGTCTTATTGCCACTGACGGTATCAATCGAAGATGAAAACAAAAATGAGAATTGGTTCAACTCTTTTCTTACGACCCTCGTTGTTTTAGCACCCCATTCGAACATCAAGACGACAGAAGCAAAAATGAACAAAGTCTTTGAATCCGATGCGCGTGAGTCGATCAATGAGATCAAGACTAAATATGGTATAAAAGACATCGGCATTTCGTATGTACTCGAGCCGCTTACGGCAATTCACCTGGGCAAACTGATTCCTGCTGAAGATGAAATACTTTCCGATAAGAGCAGCCCAACTTTCTCCTACATCCTTTCGTCCATTGCCATTTTCATTTTGCTTATTGCGTGTATAAATTTCGTAAACCTTACAGTTGCCCGCTCTGTAAAGCGCGCAAAGGAAATAGGTGTCCGTAAAGTGATTGGCAGCACCCGCAAACAACTGATGATACAATTTCTCAGCGAAGCATTTATCCTCTGTCTTATAGCTTTTAGTTTTGCAATCGTTATTGTGATAGCAGTACTGCCTTTGTTTAATCAATTATCAAACAAAATACTTTCGCTTTCCTATTTGTTTGATGCAAAACTTGTTATTGGTTATGGGGTCCTTTTTATTCTCACGGGTTTGTTAGCAGGATTTTATCCGG
>DASXOT010000617.1:0-8275 GCA_036494065.1 Chitinophagaceae bacterium | reverse complement strand
CTCACCGGACAAGCTATTGTAGCTACTATCGCTGGCAGCCACGCATTCGTAAGCGGCAATATTGGCGTACACATAATTGCGACTTGCTATCATCGGTGGAAAATTATTTTCCAACACCACATCATTCAATCTCTTTACCGTTTTGCAATACAGGACAGGGTCACTGAATACTCTTTTATAATCGTGGGATTTTTGCTTACACGATGTCATCAAAAAGCCTATTACGGCGATGCACAAATATTTTTTCATCTATAAACTGGGAGTTAAGGGAAATTATTTTCCCGCGAAGAAGAAATGCTGTTAAACTAACGACGACAAAATTGTCTCAGGAGGTTGCTCAGAAACGGGTAAAGTAATATTATCAAATGCACCCGCTGCGGAAAGCAAGAACTGCTTCGAGGGGGTGGAAAATATATTTAGATTAAGATTAAAAGAAAAATCGTCGTAATCACTGAAAATACTTTTTGCGATATTATTCAGCGGAGAAGTATTCTTACTACCGCTATGTTCCTGGTCCAAGCCATTGTTCAGATTGAACAAAATATTGTCAGCAGTCTTTATAGCTTGCTTTGTAGTATTTGGAATGCATTCGAGAACCAGGTAACCATTCTCTATTTTTCGCTTTACATAGTTGTAGATCTTGCCATTTATATTGATCTCACCATAGTGTCTTTCAAACCCCGATTGTTCTGTCTGGTAAGGCATGTCCAGTGCAACGCTTATTTCTACCAATTGCGATTCATCATACTCGTTCAAATCAATACGTCTTTCCAATTGACGGTCTGCTTTGCGCTGAAGATAACTGGTTACAAACCGATATCCGTACCAGTTAAAGAGGAGTAAGCTTATTAATGATATGGCAGCAATTTTTTTCACTTACAGCCGCACAAGTTAAAGGAATTCTCCGAAAAAACAAGTCAAAGCTTTAGCATCACTTCACCACAAAAATTTTTTTATCAGGTCCTACCCCCTTGATCGTAAGACTCTTCCATTTAGCGGGTAAAACCGATTTTACCTGTACAATTCCCTTTGGAGTAATATCCAAACCTCCAAAGCCCATTAATACAGCCTGGAGGATGCCGCCAGCTCCTGTAGCGAAATAGGGATTTGTGCCGCCTTTAGTTTCAGCAATGACCCTAAGCGGAGGATTTAGATTGGGAATATATGCATCCTGGAACCAATGCCAGGCTTTTTCTTTATCGCCAAGCCTGGCATATAGTAAAGAAAATATTGCCTGGGTCATCGCCGGAGTGCCTTCATTAGGAACTCTCGATTCATAATATTCCAAATCTTTTTTTATTTGACTTACATCGGTAATTTGTTTTAGAGGATAGGCCAACAGGTTGACGTCGGCCTGTTTTATTCCTTCGCCATGATAGGAACCATGTTCACTGGTTACCCCATTATCCAGTTTAAGGATAGGAATATTATTTGCCACGTTTAACCAATCAGGATCGGGCGCAATGCCCAGGATCTTCGCCGCCTCAGTAGCATCCTGCAAATTTGTTTTTGCAGCTGCATTGGTAAATGCGTCGTTGTCTACATTTTCAGCCCATTCATCAGCGGCTACAACATTTTTGATTTCGTATTTTCCCGGCCCATTTCTTTCAACCCTGCTTGCCCAAAAATCGGCTGTTGCAGAAAGAACAGGCCAGCCTTTTTCACGCAACCAATTCTTATCCTGGGTAACGCAATAATAATTCCAGGCTGCCATACCCACACAAGCTGTGATATGATGTTCAAACGGACCGCTCAAAGCCCAGACCGGCGTCTCTTCAACGCCTGTTTCCGCACTTTCCCAGGGAAACATCGCTCCCTTAAAGCCTTTTGAAAAAGCATTTCGCTTTGCAGCATCCAATCTTCTAAAACGATACTCCAACATGCTTTTCGCAATCTCCGGATGCAAAACCAATACAGCAGGATACATCCACAACTCCGCATCCCAAAAGACATGGCCATTATATCCAAGGCCACTCAAGCCCATCGGGGAAGGCGACAGCGCCGTCCCCTCGCGTGTAAATGAATACAAATGATACAACATGCTATGAATGTCTTGTTGCGATTGGTCATCTCCATCGATCACTATATCGCTCTGCCACAGACTGTCCCAAGCCTGGTTGTGAAAGTTTATCAAGCGATCTCGGCCCTCTAATTTGGCATAAATGGTCATTCGTTCCGCTTCATTCAAAGGATCGTCGTTATGTGCGGATGTTATCGATGAACCGGCAACAGAGAAATGATAAGTTTCGCCGGCCTTTATTCGCTTGCTGAATTTCATCAGGTGCATATTGTTATCCCACATTTCGTGTATAACCTTTGGTTCCTGGCCATGGAGTTCCGTGAACAAAAAAGTATTGCTCGCGCACATTAATAACTTACCTGTTGGGCTTTTGGCCGATGAGGTCAATAAGCTGATTGTTACGTGGGGCCTGTCGATTTCGTTATAATAATTCTGAACATCCTTCAATGCATCCGGCGCTTCCATCACACTGGCGCTGGTGATATCAATATCTTTTTTCGCCGTGATACTCACATCCATCAAAACTGTAAAAGGCAAGTGACGCAATGAATAGTAAGTATAGCTGACAGAAGCCTTATCGTTATAATTAAATGAAGTCGTAAAACTGGCATGCCGCATATCAAGTTCCTGGTTGAGCGCTGACGTATTTTTTGCGTCCATCCTGGTTCCATCTATCTCCAGGTACATGTTCAGTAAATTGAAGCTTCGCAAAAAATTACTTACCCTGCCCCGCCCATACAGGTCATAAGCGCCAGCCAGTACAACGTCCCTGACCCTAAAAGGCTCTGGTGAAGAAACAATGCCGATCATACCATTGGCCACTGTAATTCCATAATAATTCGATGGATCAATTTTGTCGGCTTTTATCTTCCATATATCGGTTGTTTGGGAAAAAATGGAAACGCAAAAAAAGCAAACACCACAAAAAACCAGGAGTAGTTTTTTCATACAGCAATTTTACAATCGGCTAATTTAAGTATTACGCTTCTAAATACCTGATGTAGCATTCGATTGAAATATTTAATTTCCGGTTTTGAATCCATGACACGTTATGAAAAAATTTCTATTAATCCTGTTGGTTTTGCTGATACTGTTTTTGTCGTTTGCTTATATATTTATACCAAATGAGGTCAAAATATCCAGTGTCTCCCTTTCATCGTCTATTCCTAAAAACATAATTGATTGTCTGCATGATTCATCAGTGATACGCCGATGGTGGCCAGCGAAGCTACCTCAAAGTTTAACCGACTCAATTAATTATGGGAATTACAATTATTCTTTGAAAGAAAATTTTATGGACGGAGCAGTGTTGCAATTGGAAAGCGAAGATGAAAACTTTTTAATTAAGGTAAGGGTAGTCGCCAAAGGCAAGGATTCCTCTGCGGCGGAAATCGGAACATCTTTCAATGTGGGCTCCAATCCATTCAAAAGAATCGGCAGGTATTACAAAGCATTCAATTTGAAAAATGATCTGCGGCGAATACTTGTGTCTCTCCTGGATTTTGCACGTGCTACTGAAAATATCTATGGATTTCACATTGAAAGAACTACGTTCACAGATACTATTCTCTACGCCACGAAGTTTTCTTCCAAAACCAACCCGTCAACTCAAATGATCTATGATCATATCAATGAATTAAAAAACAAAATCAGGGATTCAGGAGCGATAGAAAAAGACTACCCTATGCTCAATGTAAAGCAAAAAGACAGTAGCGATTACGAAATAATGATCGCCATTTGTGTGAACCGGGAAATAGGAAGATATAAAAATTATTTTCCAAGCCGCATGGTTAATATGAAAGACAGGTTTCTTAAAACCATTGTACTCGGAGGTCTGTCAATGGTTGAAAGCGCGCACCAGGCCATTGATCGATATATGGATGATCGATCTCTTTCCCAGCCAGGCATACCTTTCGACATCCTGGTTACAGACAGAAGCAAAGAAGTGGATACAACGAAATGGCGGACGATCATTTTCTATCCAAGTATGTGAGAGGAGGGGCTATTTATATTTAATCACCATTACACTATCACTGTTTCTCGCAAGAACATACGCCGCCGTGTTATTGGCAAGTTCTATCTTCTTAATGTGTCGCACCTGTCCCTTTATAGTAAGCCCATTAATGTTTTCGGCTGAAAAATTTCCATTACCCTTATTTATGAGAACTGTTCCAAAATCCGCGTCATACCTACCCATCTGTATGTTGTTATCATAATAATTCCCCATCAATAAAACATCTGGCAAACTGTCATTATTGGCATTTACCAGCACAGCATCCCGGTAAGACGATAATTGACATTCCCACGGCAAGGCTTTTGTTGTAAAATGCATGTTTCCATCATTGATCAATATGGCATTGGCAAAATAGTTGGCTGTGAATATTTGGGAGCTCTCCAGCTTCTCTTTTGAAAAAATTTCGTTCATAGAAGCCTTTGCAAAATCTTCTGCATATAAAAAATTTTTCTTGATTACCGGCATTTGCTTTTGCAACTCATCTTTGTTCGCAAATGGTATTTCCTTTCCATGAACATAATAGCTTATTACCTGCTCTTTTTTGCCATTATCGTCAAAATCGTTATAATACATTCTTACAGGTTCCTCATCAGTCGCCTTGAGCCGGCTGTTTAACCCGAGATTACCCGCAATGAGGTCCGTTTTACCGTCATTATTTATATCAACAGGCAATACAAAGTTCCACCAACCTTGCTTGTCAGTCAGCACATGTTTAGTAAAATATCCTTTATTATTAATAAACGCGTAGATACCGCCCCATTCACAGCAGACAATTAAATCTTTATCACCGTCATTGTCGATATCATACCAGATGGCTTGTGTTACCATACCAATATTCGATAAGTCCTTTGCGTATTTATCTGTAACGTCGACGAATTTTCCTGTGCCATCATTTTGGAGCAGATACGACTTCGGGATTTGCCCATAATCCCAGGGAACTGACCTGCCGCCAATAAACAGATCCTGGAATCCATCACCGTTGAAATCATAAGGTGTGACGCAGGAGAATGTATAATATAGATTGGTGAATGCATTCGGAAGCTTTCTAAAATGAGCATGACCGTCGTTCAGGTAAACTCGCGGTAAAAGATGTTCGTCTTCTCCATAATATTCATTGCCACCGCTTGCAACAACGAGATCCAGATTGCCATCGTTATTTACATCGACCCACGTAGCATCCACATCTTCATACATACTATCTGGTCGCATCTCCGGTTGATCGGTTTTTATAAACCGGCCATCGGGTTGCTGCAAATAAATGGCATCATGAAAAGTTTTAGATGATCCGATAAATACATCTTCTAATCCATCATGGTTAATATCTGCCACCGCAAGTGCCGGCCCTTCTGTGGAAACCATGTGTGGTATGAGTGGCTCGCGATTAAATTCGATAAAAGGGTCTTCTTCATGTTTATAATCGATACCGGTTGAAGAAGTAATGTCTTCCATCGGTCTCGTTTCATTAGGATGAAATCTCGTGATCTTTGAATAATCAAAATGTGGAAGGCCCGGCTGATAACTAAATGTAAGTTTGGTTCCCGTCACCTGTATCGACTGGTAGCTATTGTCTGGCCAGATCAAAAACATTGAATCAATCTTTGTGTTTTCAAGGCCGATATGGATCG
Source organism: Chitinophagaceae bacterium (assembly GCA_036494065.1). Classification (GTDB taxonomy): domain Bacteria; phylum Bacteroidota; class Bacteroidia; order Chitinophagales; family Chitinophagaceae; genus VBAU01. The sequence goes on along the minus strand of DASXOT010000617.1, from coordinate 2,616 downwards.
ATATCTGCATGCTTGACTGAAACCCACGCACAGGGTAATTCTCATAGGTCCTGATTTGATGACCTGTGAATTCAACTATTTTAGCTCCGATAGCATTGATATTTTTCGCGGAACCTTTTAGTGTGATGTCGGCAAATGATTTATTTTCTTTGTTATTATGTTTATTCTCGTACACCAATACAGGGTCGTCAATATTATTGACTACAACGTCCAGGTCGCCATCATTGTCCAGGTCTGCATAAATTGCCCCGTTTGAGAAGGTCGGTTGATCATTGGCAATGCTATCAGAAAGGTCTTCAAACAAAAGATCGCCGTTATTTTTATAGAATTTATTGGGGATTTTTATTTGTGGAAATTTGTCGACCAACGCCATATTTTGTTCTTCCCGCTTGTTTTCATTCAATTTTTCCTGCACTTCAGCGCTTGAAATAAAGTTCAGGTAATCCATGTCATTCATGCGTTTGGGGATGCCGTTAGATATGAAAAGATCTTTTAGCCCGTCGTTGTCAAAATCCATCCAGAGAGGCGCCCAGCTCCAGTCTGTTGCGTATACGCCCGAATATAATCCCGTTTCGCTAAACATGCCGTTCCTCCTGTTGTACTGGAGGTTATTTCGGGTATATTGATAGTTATAACCTATTGAGATCTTGTGAAAAAAATTATCATAGTCATCCTCACCCAGTGATCTTTTTAAAATATACGGATCGGAAGGCAACATATCCATCGAAATAATCTCCGGGTATCCGTCATTATTTATATCGGCAGCATCAACTCCCATTGAATACTGGCTTGTATGCATAAGGCGCTGGTTATTTTCTTCTGAAAATTTGCCATTTTTCTGATTGATGTATAAATAATCGTTCTCGTGAAAATCGTTGCCCACATAAAGATCAGGCCATCCATCCAGGTTTATATCTGACGCCACCACCCCAAGTCCAAAACTGATTGCAGAGCTGTTAATCCCGGTTTCTTTTGTCACATCTGTAAATACATTTCCATCGTTTCGGAAAATCCTGTCACCAGACAATGCACTATAGGTTCCCAAAAAATTACTGCGTGGCGCGAAGGTTCCATTTTGATGAACCGAATGATTTAACAGGAACATGTCAAGATCGCCATCCATGTCATAATCGAAAAAAACAGCCTGCGTGCTAAACCCCGAAAAATCCAGTCCATACTCTTTAGCCTCATCCTTGTAATAAGGCACACCGTTTTTGTCAATTCCCTGGCAAATCAAAAATTGATTCTTGCTATGAAGCGTTTGATAGTTACCGACCCGGCAAATGTATAGGTCCAGCAGACCGTCATTATTTATATCAACGACGGATACGCCGGTTGACCAGCCGCCATCTTCCGGGATCTGCGCCTCTTTTGTTACATCTTCAAATTTTAAATTTCCCTTATTAATGTACAATTTATTTTGCCCCTGGTTGGAGGCGAAGAAAAGGTCGATCAGGCCATCATTGTTAAAATCCCCCGCCCCAATTCCTGCACCGTTGTAGAAATACATGTAGTCAAACATGTTAAATTGTTCGGTAGGTTTTAATTTGTTAGTAAAAGATAACCCGGTGCGACTGTCATTCAGTACCTCAAACAAAGGCTTTATTTTCTCTTTCGTTTTGCAATTGCTCAATGTGAAAATAAGGATCAATAAAAAAAAGGGGATTCGCTTGCGAAAGCTATAGAGTATGTGGTTGTTCTGTTTCATTGTTCAATAGGATCATCATTTTATTTCACTTTCACAAAAGGTAGTTCGTTTAATTATAGGGATAATCCTTATTGATTGTGCACAGAACCGGGATTTCATTGTTTTGAAGAAAGAGTAGGCAACTCCCTACAGATGTCTTTATTTCTTCAATATCTCTTATTTCTCCGCGCAATTTCAACCCCGTCTTTGAGGCACCCTGGTATATAAACCCACCTTTTCGATCATTGATCAATACATCGCCCAGGCTTCCATCCAATCTTTCGAATTCAGGCAAAAAACCAAACTGATTGCCCCCAACAACCAGGTCAGGATAACCATCATTATTTAAATCGATGCAATAAAACCGGTTAATACAAGAGAGTTGCGACATTACCGGCAACTTGCGGACTGAAAAACTTCCATCGCCATTATTGATAGCAACGACTGAACTTGGGTAATTAAATTGTTTAACTATACATTTTTCTATCACCGCTGCAGGAAATAAATCCTGGATAGTTTTCCCGGAATAGGCCTCATTTTTTAGATTACTTTTCTTAATAGAAGGCAGCTGATCTTCCAGGTCTTTTTTCAGGAACACAGGCTTATCTTTCCCGTCGATAGTATATGTCATGATCTTTTCAATACTATTATTTTGATCAAAATCATTAATCCATAATTTAACAGGGCTTGCACTGTCCGGATGCAGATAAAAGTTTTCTCCAATGTTGCCCAATAACAAATCCTGTTTGCCATCGCCATTTACATCCGCTACTGCAACCGTCTGCCACCAACCATATAGATTTTGTAGCCCGGTATTCTTTAGTTCTTTGAATTTTTGGCTGGCTTTATCATAGTCGAATATGCGCGGTGGCATCCACTCGCCGACAATGATCAATTCCTTTTGTGAATCACCTGCAACATTGGCCCAG
>DASXOT010000616.1:0-3563 GCA_036494065.1 Chitinophagaceae bacterium | reverse complement strand
GTTTGCAAAATTAATTTCGCTGAAAAGTATGGAGAGTTAGGAAAAGATTTCATTCATGTACATCATCTGAGACAGCTATCTAAAATAAAGAAAGGCTATATCATAAATCCAGTTACCGATTTAAAACCGTATGTCCGAATTGCCACTCAATGCTTCATCGAAGAAATCCGCCTTTAACGATAGAGCAATTATGTAGGATAACAAAAGAAAATCGCCGCTAACAATTGGTGGCTGATTCGCAACTATCAGATTAAATCTTGTTTTCGAAACAAATATTTCTTTCCGATCTTTCGCGACACTATTTTTCCAGCCAAAGTCCATCTGCGGAGAGTAAGTGCAGAGATATTTAGAAAGATTGCTCCTTCCTTCAGTGTGAGATATTCTTTTGCCTGTATTGCTTTAATATGATCTTCTGCGATAAAAGCCTTTGGGCTTCGTTTTATTTCGGTTTTTAATTCTGCCTGAGCAATCTTATTATTTCTTTCATTGAGCTTATATAAACGTTTGGCACAGTCATCAGAACAGGTTTTTGATGTCGTATTCTTGGCTATGAATTCATTTTGGCAGGAAGGTCCATTAGTTTTGAACTAATGGCTACTTTTCTACCCAAAAAAACGCTACTAAAGGCAAATAAAAACAAAGAAGAGCAAGTATAACTTGTTAAGAATCCGCAGAAACTGCGTGAAACCCACATCTGACGTGATGCAGTTACTTTCCGATACAAAACTTCGAAAAAATAAAATCCAACTGCTCCTCATTGGTGACCTCGCCGGTAATTTCTCCCAGGTAATGAAGACTGGTGCGAATGTCCAGTGCGAGCAGATCGCCGGGAATTTTATTGGCGAGTCCTTTTCTTATATCAGATAATGATGTATTCAATTGTTGTAATGAATTTAAATGCCGTGCATTGATCACAATACTGCTTTCTATTTCTAGATTTCCATCGAGAACAAGGTTGACCATCTTTTCCCTTAATGCATCCAGGTTCAGTCTTGTTGTCGCTGAAACAAAGAGCAAGTTGGATCGGTCTTTCAATCCTGGTGGTATATTTTGAGAATCGACCATGTCAACTTTATTGGCCAGAAGAATATATTTCAATGCATGGCCAATCAATTCCTGTTCCGCTTCTTGTAATGCCTGGGGCGATAATTCATTAATGTCAAATAAATAAATGACCAGGTCGGCTTGTTTCATTTTTTCGAAGCTCCGTTGTATGCCCGCCGATTCGATTACATCCGAAGTATGCTGACGAATCCCTGCCGTATCGATGAGGCGAAAGAGTACGCCGCCAATGTTTATCACTTCCTCGATCGTGTCTCTGGTGGTACCCGGTATCTCACTTACAATAGCTCGTTCTTCATTTAATAAGGCATTTAATAGGGTTGATTTTCCAGCATTGGGTTTGCCAACGATAGCCACACTGATCCCGTTGCGGATCACATTTCCTAATTTGAATGAATTAATGAGTGATTGAGTAGCCTCACTTGCTTCATTAATCAATGCATTCAATTGTTTCCTGTCGGCAAACTCGACATCTTCCTGCGAAAAATCGAGTTCCAGTTCAATTAACGCAGAAAACCGTACCAACCGTTCGCGCAATTCTTTTAATTGATGTGAGAATCCACCGCGAATAGAATTGATTGCCGTTCGTTGAGATGCAGATGTATTGCTGGCGATCAGGTCCGCCACCGCTTCTGCCTGCGTTAAATCCATTTTACCGTTCAAAAAAGCGCGCTGGGTAAATTCGCCGGCTTTGGCAAGCCTTGCTCCTTTCCGAATGCAGGCATCGATCACCTGTTGAAGCACATACGGCGAGCCATGACCACTGATCTCCACCATATCTTCACCCGTATACGAACGCGGCGTTTTATAAATCGAGAGTACTACTTCATCAATTACAATATTTTCATCTTTGAGGAAGCCGACATGCATTGAATGAGAAGGCTGTTTGACCAAATCTTTAGAAGGGAATAGTTTATCCGCGATAGTAAGAGCGTTTGGGCCACTTAGGCGGATAACCCCAATGGCGCTTACTCCTGGCGGCGTAGCCAGCGCCACGATCGTATCGTCCCACCCAGTTAATTTTCCGAACATTCACCAAAAATATCACTGATTTTCCTATTCAATGAATTTACCGATCTTGAAGATTCCCCTATTCGCGAAAAATATTTCATCATCTCTGTGAACCTCTGTGCACTCTACATCTCTGTGATTGAATTGCCACGGAAGCACGGAAAATACACGGAGTTTATTCGGGAATTATTTAGATTGCGAATCAATGAATCTTATTGATCCTGGATCTGGAATGTGATAGGTTGTTTACGATAAGCTTTTACATTGCGTCCATTCTGGATAGCCGGTGTCCACTGGGGGCCTTTCTTAATTACACGTATCGCTTCATCTTCCATTCCATAGCCCATGCTTGTGAGAGCTTTTACATCGCTAACATTTCCTTCCTTATCCACAACAAATTGTATCCATACTGTATAGTTGCCGGCGGGTGCTCCATTTTCCTGAGCTGCATCTCCGCGCAAATTCCTTTCAAGAAATTTACGCCAGGCGGCATCTCCGCCAGGAAACTTAGCTTCTACTTCTACTTTGTCAAAAATATTGTTTTCATCATCATCTTTTTTCTCTTCGATCACTTGCTTGCCTTCATCAATTTGTGAAGGCGTAGCGATTTGGTCGTCCTTGATACCATCCTGGTTTGCTACTGATATTTTAGTGGAATCAAGTTTGTTATTTTCCTGGATAACTTCTTTTACGTCCTCATCCTTTACAATTTTAGGAGAAGTAAACTTAGCCATTTCCACTTTGGGTGGCGTTGATTTAGGGAGCGGAAGAGGTATATCCGGTTTCTTTTCCGGTTCTTTGATGGCAGTCAACGTGACTTCAGCCCCTTTATATTTGTTGCTATTACCTTCGAACGCCTTAGCCAAAAGAGAACTGAGTAAAGCTACCAAAGCAATCGAAGCAGTAATAACCAGGGCCTTCAGGATACGTTTGTTATATGTTTGCCGAAGGTTGTAAGCGCCGTAATCCTTATTACGACCTTCGAAAACAAGGTCCAGGATATCAGCGCCTAAGATTTTATTTGCTTCCATGGCTAAATGTTATTTTCATTGAGATGCAAGAGCACGTCCTTTTCATAAGCGCTACACAAATTCATGCGAATGATGTGGTATACAAATGCACGCAAATGTAAAACACGCGCATGTTAGCTAATGATGTACCACGCTAATTATCGCGAATGTGGGAATGACTATAATATCCGGTATTCCTCACTGGCAAGATGTACAGGCGGGGTGCCTGATAAGATTATCTATAAAATGGAAACAACTTTTTTATTCATTTTACAAACCTAGCAGAGTCCGAACACATGAAGATGCAAAGAGTTAACCTCTACGTTTTCTATATTATCCGTTCCCCGTATTCTTCCAGTCACGTTAATATTCGCGAAAACTCGCGTAAACACATTCGAGTGCATCCGCGTGTCCTCATTCGCCTGAATTCGTGTGTTCAACATTGGCGCAAATTAGCGTAACAAAAAAGGGACCTCACTA
>DASXOT010000615.1:0-2143 GCA_036494065.1 Chitinophagaceae bacterium | reverse complement strand
CGGCCTGGTTATGGTGCGTCGATAAACTAAAAAGGACCGAAGTTCATAGCCGGCGATGGTTATTACTTTTTTGCTGAGATAAACGTATGGAAAAAAATCGGTCCGATGAATGGCAAAACTGGTGTCAAATGGAATAAGTTGATGTCCATCCATATTTGTATTTTCCACTCTTAAACCGGCCTTGACGATCAGGTTCTTCCAAAAGGTTTTTGAGCCCTGTAAATAGGCAGCATTGATGTTTTCCCTATAATGGAAAGTGTTCGTACGACTATCATCCTTTGCTCTTACACCGCCTGATCCATCAAAATAATTTGCCACATTTCTGAAATCCTGCATGGAAGATTTTACGCCTGTCTCAAGAGTAAATCTCTTTTCCATTTTCAATTTCAGATCGGACCTGGCGGTGAAAAGATTTCGCCTGCCATCGCTGGTTCCATCACCACCTGTCAGTGGAGAAACAGGCAAATAATAAATTGTCGAAAAACTCTGGGTGGAATTATTCTGATTATAGTTGTAAAAAATATCATTATCCCATTGCGAACCCGCTGTGTCTATTTTCCTGGTGAAATCGAGTCCTCCTCTTATGTTTAGCGAAAATCCGTTATTGTTTACACGATTCAAATTGTTTGCGAGCGTGTCTGCATTACTAATAGTTCTTATGATACTGAAATTATCAGTATTGTTGTTGAAATCATTGTAACTAACCCCGCCGTCGACATCGATATTCCAGTTTCTTTTCAATTCGTTCGACAGTCCGTAGCTTCCATAGTACGAATTGCCTGGATATTTTGTATAAGCCAGTTGCGAAAGCATCGAATCGGGAGCGAACAGGTGATTTGTTTGAATCTGTTCAAAACTATTTCTCTTGCTATAGTTCAGGTTGAAGGAAGAACTTTTTTTGCCGTCGTTATTGTTGAGATTAAATGATACAAATTGATTGCCATAGGAGCCTTGCTGTAAGCCTGCAGTGACACTGCCCGTCATTCCTAACTTTACTCCCTTTCGCAAAATGATGTTTACAATGCCGCCGGTCCCTGACGCATCGTATTTTGCAGATGGTGTGCGAAGGATTTCGATCTTGGCAATAGCAGTGGGTGGCAAATTTTTGAGCATAGTGGCAACGTCGGCGGTACTCATTTTCAATTCGCGCCCATTTATATAAATAGTTGCGGGTGTCATACTGCTCAGATAAACATTGCCATCCTGATCTACAAAAACACCAGGTGTTTTTTCAAGTATTTCGTATGCATTGGTTGAAGCGGCTGCGATTGGTTCAGGATCTACAATGGTCTTGTCATCCTCCTGCTTCATGAACGGAGCCTTTGAGGTTACAACCACTCCCTGCATGGTTTTACTTAATGATTCGGTAACAAAAGAAAATGAAGTATGGCCGGAATTGACTGTAATTCCTTTTTCAACCGGCTGATAGTTCGTGGATGAAATCCGGACAATATATTGTGTGCCCTGGCTCAATAAAAATTTTACAAGTCCGCTACTGTCGGCTGCCTTTCTCTGAACGGCGGAGGAATCACTTCTTTTCATGACAATGAATGATGCATAGGGAACAGGCTCATTTTTGCCATTCGCTATTTTAAAATTGACAGTTATTTGTTGGGAAAATGAGGAGAGTCCAAAGCAAGTAAAAAGAATGAAAACTGTAAAATGAATCGTGTTTTTATTAATACAGGCGGAAAATTTTTTCATGAGCAGAGAAAAGCAAAAATAAATATGTGCCTGTTATAATTATTATAATCTTTATGATCTTACCGTTATTACCCGGGAAAAACTTTTTGACTGGCCGTTTGTTATTAAACATCATGGAATAAAAATTGTAAATTGCTAAAAACAGCGTCTGACACCAGGAGTATTACCCGGAATTCAAATCCCGCTTTAAATCCGGTATTCAGACATACAGATTCCACTTTGATATGATTGGACATCATTTTAATAAATTCGACCCGAGTGAAGAGGGTAAAACAAAGTTTCAGCAACTCCTGGATGTGTTTATGCAGCTACTCACCTATACCAGTGGAGAGGTGTCTGAAGCATTGCAATGGCTTAACCAACTTGATCGTGAATACAACATGACAGATGATGAATATGGCATTGGCGATTTTATTGACGAATTGAAGGAAAAAGGCTA
>DASXOT010000614.1:0-3431 GCA_036494065.1 Chitinophagaceae bacterium | reverse complement strand
CTGCGATATCGCCAAAGGTGTGAACAACGGTAAAGGCCATAACACCCTTCTTCAATACTTCCACCGTTTTAGCATTGATCAAACGTTGTCCATAAAAAACTTCTTTGGCGGCACTATGATTTGACCAATTCTTTTTTGGAGTTATAACCTTAGAAGTGTCAACAGTGGTTGTAGTAGAATCTTGTGCGAATAGGTTTACAGTTGCAAAGCACAACAGCAGCAGAATTTTTCCTTTCATAATGTTGGTTTGTCGTTATGATTAATAATAAACCACAAAGAAGAACTAAAATGAAAGGTTGCCCATGAACTGCCATCCACATCGCGGTTAACTCTTCATCGCCGCTATAATTTCTTCAGCGTGCGCTTTGTTTTTCGGGCGTGTAAATATTTTTTCGATAATGCCTTTTTCATTGATTACAAAAGTTGTTCGTAGCACTCCCATGTATTCGCGTCCGAACAATTTCTTTTGATCCCAAACACCATATTTTTCAAGGATATCATGCGAAGCATCAGCAACCAAGGGAAATGGAAGTTTATACTTCATCTCAAATTTTTTTTGAACTTTTTCATCATCGGGACTTACACCTACCACTTCAAAACCTTTTTTAAGCAGTGCGGAGTAGTTATCGCGAAGGTTACAGGATTCAATAGTGCACGTAGGAGATCCAGCCTCGGAATAGAAGTATAACACAAGCTTTTTTCCCTTATAGTCGGATAAAGAAATTTTTTTTCCATCCTGATCTTTACCTGTAAAAGCCGGAGCTTTGTCGCCCTCTTTTAATGAAACCATGATCAATAAGATTAAAATGATTATTTAGAAATTTTAGTTTTATGGAGTTTCTTTTTGCCACTCGTCTTCTTTTCTTTTCCCGATGAAAATGCGATTCGCTTAAAAAGCAATTCTTTTTCCGCTACATTTCCGACAATATCTTCCACATGGATTTTAAGCCTGTGAACGCCAAACGGGCAATGTTCATCAAAGTTATAAATCCAGGCGGCAGCTTTGTCATTTGAAAATTTCAGCCATTGGCCGTCCAATTCCGCCCGAAAATTTTTTATGCCTGCATTATCCCTGGTGTGAAGCACGATACTCTTCGAAGAACTAAGATCGACAGTATCTCCCTTTCCTAACAGGCTTATAGTGGGTGCCTCATTATCCGCAAATGCCTGGAATTGTCCAAAATCATTAAACGAAGCGGCCAGCCAGTCCTGTTGGCGTTCTGCTTTCTGATAGTTTGCACTTCGCTTGTCTATTCTTTTGATGACAATTTTATTTTGTAAATCAGCTGGTATAACCCTATTCGGTTTAATGCGAATATTTATCTTACCATGAAATGGTATCGCTGGCGTGCAAAACTGGAATTGAGCGGATACGGCGCCAGGCGCAGACTGATCGATCTTTCGAAAACTGGATTCAACAGAATCGTACAGGCAATCTTCCGACAAGTAAACTTCAAAATTAGGCTGTTCAAAAACATTTGCATTATTTGGAAGAAATTGCTTCTGGAGGCTTTGCTTAACTAATGAAGCGTGCCGGCGGTCAAGTTGAATTTTGAAATCTAATTCTGAGCTATTATCAAAAATATCCCTGGCCAGGATTCTTACGGAATGAACGGCCGTATCTTTTAAGAGAATGGCGCCGTCACCCGTTTTTGGATGATAAGCTCTTCCTTTATCGCCCGGCAGCCTAAATAATTGTTGTAGGTAGCTACCGCCTTCATATTTATATTTATAATCCACATGAGCGTTTACATAATCTGTTTCATTGTAATCCATGCTGTCGAGCACAAATTCAATTTGCGGCTGGCCATCCAGGAAGATTTGAGCGGCATAGATTCCATTGGGATTAGTTGATTTGCTTATACAATCGTAGGCTCCAATGGCAAACCCAAGTTTGGAAAAGCCGGTTTTAATTATGGCTTCTTTGATGTTGTATTTGTCTTTAACTTTTTTTACGGGAAAAAGAATTGCATGCTGATCATATACACTTAAATCCCGATCATACAGCGCGAGTTTTGTGATAACAGGTCGTACGTCATCATGGATTGGTAAATTAAAAAAAAGGGGATTGATGCAGCGTTCGGTACGGGTATCGCGAATTTCAAAATGAACATGCGGACCTTGCGAACCACCCGTGCTTCCACTGAAAGCAATAAACTGACCTTTTTTGACCTGGAGCTGATCTTTTGTAAACTCAATCTCTATCTCCCATGACTGTTGCTGATATTGCGCAGCGGAAACGACACTATCCAGCAGCGGAAAGAACTTATTAAGATGACCATAAACGGTAGTCAGGCCGTTGGGATGATTAATATATATGGCCTGACCGTAACCAAAAGGATGGACACTTATTCTTGCTATGTATCCATCGGCAGCGGCGAGCACCGGCATGTTGACCTTATGATCAGTGAGGATATCGAGGCCCATGTGCCAGTGGCCTTCACGCAGCTCACCGAAGTTGGCCACAATGCCGGGTTGATTGTTGACGGGCCATCGAAAATAGCTCTTTGAGTAAACAAACGATTGGGAGTAAAGTTGACTTGAAATAAAAAATGGAATGATGAATCTGAGTACATGCAGCATAATCAAAATTACTGTGCACTTACATAGTGAAGCTTGCTATTTATCCAGATATATTTTTTTTGATGAGCGGCTATGTGTTCATGAACGTTTTTGCGATCTGATGTTAGGAAAATTTTAAGTAACCAATTGCTCTATGATTTGTACCGAAAGATTTATGGCACGAAATTTAATATATAGTGGCTAATAAAGTATGTATCCATGACTGCAATCTTTTCCAAATTCTTTTTTCGAATGATCCTGCTCGCCGGCATCGTGGTTGGTATCCTCAAAGGACAGGACGCGAAGAATAAATGGGTAAACAAGAAAAAAATAAAATACGAGGCGAAGAGAGGCTTCCAAAAACAGCTCAGCGGGGATCGGTCATTATTGACTCTCGATGAAATAGAGATGTCAACATACCATAGTTAAAACTCTGGGTAAATTTTTAAATACAACTTCCTAAAAGAAATATAGTAATCCCTTACTTTTGCACCCCGGGCAATTAGCCCGGTTTTTTTATACCCTCTCTAAAGATGATGGAGATATTATAATGCCAAAAGACAATTCGATTCAGTCAGTCCTTATCATTGGTTCTGGTCCTATTATTATTGGTCAGGCTTGTGAGTTTGACTACTCCGGAAGCCAGGCCGCGCGAAGTCTTCGTGAAGAAGGTGTGAAGGTGATTTTGATCAATAGTAACCCGGCTACCATTATGACAGACCCCATGATGGCCGACAAGGTTTACTTGCTTCCGCTCACAGTTGAGAGCATCGAGAAAATACTGGAAGAAAACAAAATCGATGCAGTATTACCGACCATGGGTGGGCAAACGGCCTTGAACCTGGCCAAGGAAGCAGAAGATCTTGGAA
>DASXOT010000613.1:0-3578 GCA_036494065.1 Chitinophagaceae bacterium | reverse complement strand
TTATTGGTTGCGGGAGCCATATCAGGTCCCATAACAGTTAAAGGCTTAGATCTGCTATCGACACAGGCCGACAGGGCGGTCATGAATGCTCTAAGAGATTGCCAGGCAGGCTTTGCAATTGAAGCAAAAGGGATAAAGATGAGGCCTGGTGAAATGCGGGCATTTGAATTCGATGCAACAGATTGCCCGGATCTTTTTCCGCCATTAGTTGCGTTGGCTTCCTATTGCCACGGAAATACCCGGATCAAAGGTGTAAATAGGCTGACATATAAGGAAAGCAACAGATCAGTTTCATTACAGGCGGAGTTCGCAAAAATGGGAATAACAATCGACGTCGACGGTGATCTGATGATCATCCATGGGGGAGGCCAAATTAATAATGCTAAATTTCATTCGCATCACGATCATCGCATTGCCATGGCTTGTGCAGTAGCCGCGTTGAAAGCAGATGGAGAATCAGAAATTCAAGACGCCGAAGCGGTAAAAAAATCATACCCGGACTTTTATAATGATTTGGAAAAGCTGGGGGCTAATGTATCTTTAAGCTCAAGCATTAAATTTCATGAATAGTTTTGGCCGCATATTCAGGGTTTCCATCTTTGGTGAGTCACATGGTGAGTCAGTGGGGATTGTCGTAGACGGCTGTCCTGCCGGTTTGCCATTAACCATCAATGATTTCCTGCCTGATCTCGAAAGAAGAAAGGGGGGTACGCAAAAAGGTACGACACCGCGACAGGAAGATGATCTTCCTATTTTTAAAAGTGGCTTGTTTAATGATAAAGCTACGGGAGCACCCATTGCTATTCTATTTGAAAACAAAAACATCCGCAGCGGCGATTATGAGAAACAAAGAGACATACCAAGACCTGGTCATGCCGATTTTGTGGCACACAAAAAATTTGGTGGTTTTGAGGATTATCGTGGCAGCGGTCACTTCAGTGGCAGATTAACAGTAGCCCTTGTAGCTGCGGGCGTAATTGCAAAAAAGATTCTAAACCTCAATTCAATTCGAACTGGTACCAGCAGCGCAACATCCGAGATAAAAATCACATCTGCGACCCTGGAAATTGGTGGCGAAAAAGATCTTGACAAAGGACTGCAAAAAGCCATCGATCAAAAGGATTCTATTGGAGGGATCATTGAATGTCGGGTAACGGGTTTGCCCATTGGTTTAGGTGAACCTTTTTTTGATTCTGCAGAATCACTATTAAGCCATATCGTTTTCGCCATTCCTGCCGTCAGGGGCATTGAATTTGGGACGGGCTTTGCCGCTGCCAGAATGTTTGGCAGCGAACACAATGATGCCATTGAAAACATGAATGGAAAAACAAGAACTAATCACGCAGGTGGTATTGTAGGCGGACTGACAAACGGGAACGAATTGGTCTTTCGGATTGCCATAAAGCCGACTTCATCTACGCCAAAAGAGCAACACACGCTAAATTGGCAAACGGGCCAAATTGAAGATGCTTCGGTAAAGGGTCGTCACGACCTTTGTATTGCCCTCCGGGTGCCGGTCATTTTAGAGTCGGTCACGGCTATAGTTCTGGCCGATCTGATGTTGCTGGAACAAAGAATTCCGCGCATTGACTAGCCCGGTTGTTCCAGCCGCTTTTGATTGATTATTTCCCTGATTAATTCAACTTCATCTTTTTGATCCCGTAAGGACAGGCCATCGGCTTTTTGGTCCATCGACTCAAGCAGTTGCAGGGTTCTTTCGACAAGCAAATCTCTCAGTTCATTTAGGGTTATCTTTTCAAGAGTTTCCCTTTTCATAATTCGCAGATTTGAGTTTTACAAAAAGAAAATTCAATAAAATGAATGTCAATAAATTCTGTACCATAGGCTACGAAATGAAAAATTGGCACTGGCAACTTGAAAAAATTTCCTGCTGCCTCCCTTATAGGATTGTATTTGACAGGTTTCCTGAAAATTTTTCATATATCTCACCAAGTGGCATGTTATTCGCCTAACTTTGCCGTCCCAAATCAACCACGTGACTGTGCGGTGATTTGCCTCATTCTTAAAATCTCAAAAATCAATACAATTATGGCTAAGAAGTTAAATGTTACCCCACTCCATGACAGGGTAATTGTGAAACCGGCCGCTGCTGAAGAAAAAACAGCCGGCGGTATTATTATTCCTGATACAGCAAAGGAAAAGCCCCAGCGTGGTACAGTTATCGCGGCTGGTCCCGGCAAAAAAGATGAGCCGGTTACCGTAAAAAATGGCGATACCGTTCTTTATGGCAAATATGCCGGAACAGAAATTCAAATAGGAGGTGAAGACTATTTGATCATGAGAGAGAGTGATATTCTCGCAATTGTATAATCAATGACAATAGCGGACTAACAGCACGAACGCTTTTATAAATTTTAAATTTCAAAAACAAAAAATATGGCAAAACAACTCTTCTTCGAAATTGAAGCAAGAAATAAAATGAAAAAAGGGGTGGATACCCTGGCTAATGCGGTAAGGGTAACACTTGGTCCCAAAGGCCGCAATGTAGTTCTTGAAAAGAAGTTTGGCGCACCAAGCATTACAAAAGATGGTGTGACCGTAGCTAAAGAGATAGAACTTGAAGACCCAATAGAAAATATGGGCGCCCAAATGCTCAAAGAAGTAGCTTCCAAAACGGCTGACATAGCCGGAGATGGTACAACTACAGCCACTGTGCTCGCTCAATCTATCATCAGCGAAGGTTTGAAAAATGTGGCAGCCGGCGCCAATCCGATGGATCTGAAAAGAGGCATTGAAAAAGCTGTCGTAAAAGTGGTAGAAAACCTGGCCAGTCAGTCTCAAACAGTTGGTACTGACAGAAAAAGGATCGAACAGGTGGCTTCTATTTCAGCCAACAATGATGAAAATATTGGAAAGCTGATTGCTGAAGCATTTGGTAAAGTCGGCAAAGATGGAGTAATAACTGTTGAGGAAGCGAAAGGTACCGAAACAGGCATTGAAATAGTAGAAGGAATGCAATTTGATCGTGGATATATTTCGGCCTATTTCGTTACTAATAGCGAAAAAATGGAAGCGGAATTGGATAAGCCTTATATCCTGATCTATGATAAAAAGATCAGCAACATGAAGGACATTCTTCACATTCTTGAGAAAGTTGCACAACAGGGCGCACAGCTTCTCATCATTTCTGAAGATCTCGAAGGTGAAGCATTGGCAACTTTGGTTGTAAATAAATTACGTGGCACAATTAAAGTAGCTGCTGTAAAGGCTCCTGGTTTTGGTGATCGCAGAAAAGAGATGCTTCAGGATATCGCAATTCTTACAAAGGGTCTTGTGATCAGTGAGGAACAAGGTTACAAACTGGAAAATGCTGATCTTTCCTATCTCGGTCGCGCAGAACGTGTCGTTATTGATAAAGACAATACGACTGTTGTGGGTGGCAAGGGAAAGAAAGAAGACATTACAGCTCGTGTTAACCAGATCAAAGCCCAAATTGAAACAACAACTTCTGATTACGACAAAGAGAAATTGCAGGAACGTCTCGCAAAACTTAGCGGCGGCGTTGCAGTATTGAATGTTGGTGCTGCTACAGAAGTTGAAATGAAAGAAAAGAAAGA
>DASXOT010000612.1:0-2484 GCA_036494065.1 Chitinophagaceae bacterium | reverse complement strand
CTTCCGGACGTTCCGATACTTGCATTAACCGCATCAGCGACGCCAGAAGTTCGGCATGACATATGTGAGAAACTTGCATTCAGGGAGCAGAACGTTTTTCGCCAGTCGTTTGAAAGAGCTAATCTCTCGTATAGCGTTTTTAAAGTCGATTCGAGGATCAACAAAATAATTGAAATCTTAAAAAACGTTCCCGGTTGCGGTATCGTCTATTGCAAAAGCAGAAAAAGGACAAAAGAAATCGCTGATTTGATTCAAATGCATGGTATGTCCGCAGATTTTTATCATGCAGGATTATCACAAGATGAAAGAAATGCCAGGCAGGAATCCTGGATAAAAGATCAAATAAGAATTATTGTTTGCACAAATGCCTTCGGAATGGGTATCGATAAACCCGATGTTCGTGTAGTGATACATGCTGACTCGCCGGATTGCCTGGAAAACTATTACCAGGAGGCAGGAAGGGGGGGCAGAGATGGAAAAAGATCCTACGCCGTTCTATTATACGGATCAAAAGATGTAAAAGAATTAAAAGATTCGATCCAGGTACGATATCCGCAGATTGAATACATACGCCAGGTGTACCAGGCTATGTCAAATTATTTACAAATTCCTTCGGGCAGCGGCAGAGAAAAATATTATGACTTTGATTTCAATGACTTCATAAAAAAATTTCGGCTGAACAGTAAAACCGTCCTTTATTCGATAAAGGCGCTCGAACAAGACGAGTGGCTAAGTTTTAATGAGCAGGTATTCATTCCCTCTACTGTTCGATTTTCGACGAGCAAGGAATATTTATATCAATTTGAAAAAGATAATCCGGTTCTGGAGCCCATGATCAAAACTTTGCTTCGATCTTACGAAGGGATTTTTGATTATCCTGCCTCCGTATCGGAAAATACTTTAGCGTTTTTACTAAAAAAAGAAAAAGGAGAAATAATAAACCAGCTCGTATCTCTCCATCGTAATCAAATTATCGAATACACTCCTCAAAAGGATACACCACAACTTTTATTCTTACGTGACCGTATAAAAACAGAAGATCTTTCAATAAACATAAAAGCCCTAAACAGCAGAAAGGAAAAGTTTACAGAAAGGGTGGATAAAATGACCAATTATCTTAGTGAAACTATACTTTGCCGGAGCCGGGTGATTGGCTCATACTTTGGCGACAATGAATTAAAAGACTGTGGCATTTGTGATAATTGCCTGAAACAAAAATCCGTTCAGCTTACGAGAGAAGAATTTGAGCTGATCAGCAACAGGATCATGGATTCAATGAAAAATAAACCTCTCCATAGCAAGAATCTCGCACAATTATTCAAAGGAATTAACCGAGAAAAAACCTGGAAAGTTATCAATTATCTACAGGCCGAAAATAAAATTGTTTTGGACAAAGGCGGTTGGATCAAATTGAAATAGGATTAGACATCCACCATAGTTCGTTCTTCCATACTTAAAAATTCTTTCAGTTTTCCAAAAAATTCATGAACTCTTTTTTTCATCCTTGATTTCATCCCTATCGAAAAAGCAAACCTGAAGAATGGGTTATCCTTTATAAGCATTTGGATGGAAAGCATGGTTTCAGCGGCGGAAATCTTTTTGAGTATATAACGGTAGCCTGCGATTCCCTTGTCATTCATTTCTATCATTTGAATAGTTTCTTCCTCAATCTTTACGGATTCTGTAATATTTATATTGTTGTTTCTTGTGATAAGGCATGGGTGTTTTTCGCCAACTCTTAAAATAGTGTCATTCCTGTTTTTTTTACCTGGCGAGCTTGCCTGTTCCTGCAAGCCAAGAATCGTTTCAAACACTTCTTCCATCGAAGCTGAAATCATTTCCTCGTCGGAAAAGGCCATGTATGTCTTCGTCGAGGAATTGTAAACAGGAAATTCCGGTTGAATATTCTTATGCAAATCACAAAGATCTGAGTAGTAAAACTGAATTTCACCGGTATCATATTGCTCAGTGGCTAGCTGTGGCTGATACCATGCAGGCAAATTCGCCTCACCCGCCTCTTTTAATAGATTTTCTGTGAAAAGTACATATTCCTTTTTATTGAGATTATTTTTTAATAAGCGATGAATAAGAATCACATCTTTTCCGAATAGCTTTTTGTGGTCTTTGACTGCTATACCCGCTACTTCTCCAAAATGTGCAACGATCTTCAGCGAAAGATCGGTTGCCGATTTGCAGGCACTGCACCGGCAAATTCGTTGGTGCTGATATAATTTCAGGTGGGCATGAAAACGGGTAAACATTTTTTCAACCTGCTTCAATAAACCGGCAAGAGCAGGTTTACTACCCGTTTTGTAAAAAAAGATCGCATCTCCTTCCACTTCACAGATTTCCAGGTTTAAATGATTGCTATCAATAAGTATCTCCAAAAGTTCCTGGATGATATGTTGGCTGTGTAAGATTTCCGTTTCCGTTACAAACTGTGTGAAACCGCTTATGTCCGGCATAAAAAGCAAAGCAGGTTGC
>DASXOT010000611.1:0-10298 GCA_036494065.1 Chitinophagaceae bacterium | reverse complement strand
ATTCTTCGCGTGGTTCGATATTATTTTCTACCAATGCTTTCTTATAACCATCCAGGCGATCGACATATACATTCCTTTTGGGCTTAGCGGTAATATGTACAATTCGCCTGCATCCTTGTTCAATTAAATGAGAAGTAGCTTCAAAAGCGGCTTTGCGGTTATCGATAACGATACTGGTAAAATCTTTACTTTCTTCAGCACGGTCAAAAAAGATGACAGGAATATTTTTTTTGGAGAATTGATCAAAATGCGAAATGTCATTTGTATCATATGACAGTGAAACCAGTAAGCCGTCGACCCGATTATTAAACATGGTCTTTGCGCTCATCTTTTCTTTTTCAGCCGATTCAGACGACTGGCTGATAATAAGATTATAGCCTTCACTGTTGGCAAGGTTTTCAATACCAGCAATAACTGTGGACATAAAATAGCTGTTCAGGCGCGGTACAATAGCTCCGATGGTTTCTGTACGTTGATTGCGAAGATTGCGCGCGAAATGATTGGAGCGATATCCCAGTTGCTCAGCCAGATCAAATATTTTTTTCTTGGTTTTTTTATTAACAACCGGGTCGTCCTTAAGCGCGCGACTTACTGTGGCAATTGAAATGTTCAATTTATCTGCAATGTCATAGATGGTAACTTCTTTTTCCCCAGGCATACTATTCCATTAAATCTTGTGAAAATATGTCAATCAACTATCTATTTTGCTTGTGCGCGTTTCTCCTTTTTTAACGATGATTTTCGAATGATAAGGTCTGAACTGACAATGATTGTATTTGTTTGCTGAATATTGCTAACACCCTTTAGATGATTAATTAGATTTCGCGCAGCTATTTCACCCATGTCTTTACCGGGATAATTAATAGTTGTCAGAGCCGGTTCAATGAGCTTGCCAATAGCATCGTTGTTAAAACCAACAATGGCAATATCATCGGGTATAGCAATATTTCTTTCTTTTAAAGTTCGCATGCAAACAGCGGCCACAAAATCATTTGTAATAAAAATTCCATCCGGCGGCGGCTTCATATTTAATATTTGTATGGCCGATTCGACTCCCGCCTTTTCACTAAGATCATTTATTATTAATAGACTGTCGTCGAAAGGAATTCCGTGATCGAACAATGCGTCACGGTAACCTCTGTATCTTTCCGAGTAAACATTTCTTTTGAGACTTGAAGTAACATGAGCAATTTCTTTACAGCCTTGCTCTATGAGATGTTGCGTTGCCTGGTAACCACATTTATAATTATCAATAATGACAACGGTGTTATCGTTCCTTTGTTCAACACGATCAAAAAAGATAACAGGCACTCCTTTATCAATAAATGGTTTGAAATGATCCAACCCTGTAGTGTCAAATGATAATGATGCTATTAATCCATCCACTCTTTTATGAAAAAGATTTTTCGCATTGGCTGCCTCTTTTGTATAGCTTTCAGAGGAGTGAGCGATGATAAGATCGTAACCAGCTTCGGTAGTTACTTTTTCTACACCTGCCAGAACAGACGTAATAAAATTACTGTTGAGCTCATGCACGATAATGCCTATCGTATTAGTTTGCTGTTTCCGGAGATTGCGTGCAAAATGGTTCGACCGGTAACCCATTTTTTCCGCCAGTTCGAAGATTTTTTTCTTTGTTTTCTTGCTTACGACCGGGTCATCCTTTAGCGCACGGCTAACCGTGGCAATGGAAATATTCAGCTTATTGGCAAGATCATATATGGTGACTTCTTTCTCTCTAAACATACAATCGGTTACATAGCGTGAGTAAAGCTATAGAAAAATATTTTTTTAAAAAATTATTGTAATCGGTTACATTTTTCAAAAAACTCCTTAAATTAGTCATGTTATTTGCTCGCTGCATGATTGCTTATATGAAAAAAAAGATTACCACGGCTCTGCTAAAATGCCTACCTACACAGCGTTTCAGCGCATTTATATTAGTCGCGAAAAGATTGAAATTACCCCTTTGGATTCATATTGTCAAACCTGCAGTGATCAAAAAAACTGGCAAAACACGCTTTAGTGATAAAAATATGATTAAAGTGAAGCGATGCCGCCAAATTCTTTTGTCGTTTTTGCAATTATTATATGCTAGTGCGGCTGGTAAAACGAAGGATATAATAATTATAGGTTCAAGCCAATATCCAATCTAAATAAAGTCAGCGGGTTGAAATTGAAATTTTTTCCCGCTTTCTACTTAAAATTCTAAAACTAATGTTTATGAAAGTTTCCCTTTCGCTTTCTGTCTTGTTTACATTCTTCTTCTCTTTTTCAATCCACGCTCAAAACATTCGCATACGCGGACATGTTACCAATGAAAGCGGCCAGGCTGTGCCCAAACCCTCTATTACTATTAAGGGTACCACCACCGGCGTTACTGGTAATGATAATGGAGATTTTGAAATCACGGCTCCGGGTAATGCCACGTTGGTTATTTCATCGGTAGGTTATAATTCAATTGACGTGGTTGTAAATAACCGGAAAAATATTCCGGCAACTTTAACATCAGTTGCGGGGAATATGAACGAAGTAATTGTAGTGGGTTATGGTACGCAAAGAAAACGGGATGTTACGGGTGCAGTCGTTTCTATCAGTGCATCTACCCTGGCAGAAACTCCCGGTGCAAATGTTATTAACGAATTAAAGGGCCGGGCCGCGGGTGTTGATATCGTTAGCAATGGTTCAACACCGGGTAGCGGTGGTTCTATTCGTATAAGAGGCAATCGTTCAATGGCAACAACGCAGGCACAAAGTGATTTATTGGACCAACCTCTTTTGGTAGTTGATGGTATTCCTTTTGGCGGTAATATTAATGACATTAATCCAGATGATATACAAAGCCTGGAGATTTTAAAAGATGCTTCCGCCACTGCCATTTACGGTTCAAGAGGCTCCGGCGGTGTGATATTGATTACCACAAGACGCGGCAGAGTAGGTAAGCCACAGATAAGTTTTAGCTCTTATTATGGAATTTCAAGTGTAATGGGCGAGTTGCATGTTCTCGATGGACCGCAATATGCCCAGTTTAAAGCAGATGCCGCTACATACAGTAGACCAACTCCCGGTATTAATGCAAATGCGTTAACTGCATCGGAGCAGGCTGCTCTCGCTGCCGGTACCAGCACCGATTGGCAAAATCTGATTTATCAAAATGGTTTTACAACCGATAATCAACTGAGCCTTTCCGGTGGTACTGAAACGACACAATATGGACTTAGCGGCGGTTATTATTCGGAAACAAATGAAATTCCAAATCAGAAATATGAGAGATATAGTTTGAGGCTGACGATTGACCACCAGCTGAGCAAATCGATAAAATTTGGAGTCAATAATCTTACCACGCTTAATCTAACTAATACTCCTGGCGGAGCAGGCGTTCCAACCACTCTATTAAAACTAAGTCCACTGGCATCTCCTTACAATCCTGATGGAAGCGTTAATTTATTTCCACAGCCGGGTATTGATGCCGCAACTTATGTTAACCCTTTGACCTTAAAAACCGCTTCCCAGGCTATATTGGCAAGGGCAAGAAGAATAAGAACTTTTAGCAGCCTTTATGGTGAATGGACAATTATTACAGGATTGAAATATAGAATAAACGTTGGACTGGATTATGCCAGTGAGCAGGATGATAATTACAGCGGGATAAAAACTTTCGTGAACAATGCTACGGATCCATCCCGGTCGACCGCTACCGCTGGTGGTAACATGGCTTACAGATGGACCGTTGAAAATCTTTTGACGTATGATAAAACCTTAGGGAAAAACAGGATTAATCTTACGGGTTTGTTCAGCACCCAAAAAGATCACAGCCAAAGCAACAGCACTACTGCCCTGGGCATACCTGCTGATTATATCCAGGATGCCAACCTCGGGTTGGCGGGCGGTGCTCTTACAGCTACCGGTGCCTTTGCCGAACAAGGTTTAATTTCTTACATGGGTCGCTTAAATTATGGTTTTGATAATCGTTATTTACTAACTGCAACGGTAAGACGGGATGGCTCTTCCGTTTTATCTCCGGGTCATCAATGGTACACATACCCGGCCTTTTCACTAGGATGGAATATTTTGAATGAAAAATTTGCAAACAACTGGAACTTATTCCAAAATCTTAAATTAAGAGGCGGTTGGGGTATTACTTCCAACCAGGGCGTAGCGCCATATTCAACTTTGGGTCTCTTAAATTCAGTTGCTTATAATTTTGGACAAGGCACCTCAGGTCAACAAGTAGGTTATACAGTAGGCACACTCCCTAACCAAAATCTTCATTGGGAATCCACATCTCAAACAAATATAGGTTTGGATTTTAGTCTTCTTAGAAACCGCATCAGCGGTAGCATTGATATGTACCAGCAAAAAACGAAGGATATTCTTGTGCAGGTAAATCTTCCTATAAGTAATGGTGCAAACAGTTATACAGGAAATGTAGGTAAAACTTCAGGCCGCGGACTTGAGATAAGTTTAAGCACCATCAATATAAAATCGGCAAGCGGCTTTACATGGAGTACTGATTTTAATTTCTCTTTGAATAGAGAGAAAATTATTGCGATAGCACCGGGAGTAAAATCTGATCCTGGCGATGGCTGGTTTATTGGGCAACCCTTAACTGTTATTTACGATCTGAAAAAAATAGGTATTTGGCAAACTTCCGATTCTGCGAAAGGATTAATTGCTGCTCAAACAAGTCCGGTTCAATACCCCGGTCAAGTGCGGGTCCAGGATTTAAATGGCGATGGTAAAATAACTGCAGATGACCGGCAGGTTATAGGAAATTTCCAGCCAAAATGGGAAGGCGGGTTTGCTAGTAGAATGAGTTATAAGAACTTTGACTTCACGTTTGTATTATTTGCGAGGATGGGAATGGAAGTGTTAGTTCCATACGTATCAAGTGATGGTGGCGCCAATGGTTCTACTTTCTTTAATTCAAGCAGGATCAACCAGGTAAAAGTAGACTACTGGACACGAAGTAACCCTACCAACAATTTCCCGGCACCTGACGGTAGTATTCAAAGCCCGGTGTTCGGATCCACCTTGCAATATCAGGACGGTTCATTTATTAAGATGAGAAGTATTACCCTGGGTTATACTTTTTCCAGTAAGCTGATGAGTAAAGCGGGTATTTCTTTTTTGAGGTTTTATGTAGCTGCTGAAAATCCATTCGTCTTGTATTCGCCTTTTGTGAGAGCAGGTTTTGGACCTGACCCCGAAGGCAATGGCTATGGCGGTGCTATTAATACGGCTACTTACAGCGGCAATGTTAACACCAGTACAAACCGACAAGTAAGTGTAAATGCCAATAATCCCTCAATGCGAGTAATCAATTTTGGATTGAACGCCAGATTTTAAACCAATAAATCTCTATTCAGTATGAAACAATATATAAAAGCAATAAATGTTTTGGTAATAGCAGGCTTTACACTTGTGTTATCAGGATGTAAAAAACTTTTGGAAGAACATCCGCAGTCTTCCATCGTACCATCTTTTTTCAGCACTCCTGCCGGTGTATTGGGTGGTATAGCTGGAGTTTATCAAAGTACAAGAGGCTTATGGGGAGGCGAAGGATTTTATGCAATATCAAGTGCAGGTACAGATGAAGTGTTGCATGGTGAGCTTGATAACGGTTATACTGATTTATTTACTTATAATGGAATAGCCAGTACTGATGGCAATACATCTTCGCTCTGGAATACGGCCTACGGAGCTATTAATACTCTTAACGGTGTTCTTCAGTATGGTAACCAGGTTACAGGATTAGACACTGCCACAAAAAGATCATACCTGGCCCAAGCCTATTTCTTAAGAGCGTTCTATTATTTTTACCTGGTACAAACTTATGGAGATGTTCCTTTGCACGTTGATTACATCACTACTCCATCTGCTGCTGATTCCCGGTCACCCATCGCAGATGTGTATACGCAGATCATATCGGATTTGAATTTGGCTGTATCCGGATTACAAGTTAGTTCACCTGCTACTTCTCCTGATGCGCTACATCCTTTTGGCGGTAAAGCCGCCAGCCAGGCAACGGCATTATTTCTATTGGGCAAAGTGTATTTAACAAGAGGATATACGGCTGCGGGAAGCGCTGCGGATTTTACACAAGCTGCTTCTATTCTTTCTGGCCTGATTAACAACAAGTCGGCTTACGGCGCTGATCTGTGGCAGGATTATGCGCAGGCTTTTTATAAAGCAAATGATTACGGCAAAGAAGTTTTGCTTAACTGCGATCGCAGTACCGACCCTAAATATGGTGGATATACTACTCAGTCAAACGGTTTTCCTGGAGATAATATATTGGCATGGTACAACAGATCTAATTATTCAGGAACTTTTAAAGTGAACCCCGTTTACTCAACTCCCGGCGTCTTAGCAGTTCCATTTGCCACCACTGGTCCTAATGCTATGACGAGAGATGTAAACAATGGACGACCTTACGCCCGTTTCAGACCCAATATTGATATTGTAACAACTGGTGCTAACGCCGGCAAAAGTTACATATATGATTGGGCGTTTGCAGACAGGGCCAATGATTCGCGCTATGATAAAACTTTTCAGACAGTTTGGATATCGAATACATCCGGATTAACGTCCACACGCGGTACTTTACAAGTGGGTGTTGATACATCATTTTGGATACCGCCCTATGAAGTACCCGGCGCTCCCACTCAAAGAAATGGGACAGATTTTAAAGGCATTATTGTTCCGCCGAGCTTACAGCGCCAACAGCTTACCAATAATGCATACAATCCGACTGTAAAGAAGTTTGACGATTCT
The DNA here is from genome assembly GCA_036494065.1 of Chitinophagaceae bacterium. Lineage (GTDB taxonomy): Bacteria > Bacteroidota > Bacteroidia > Chitinophagales > Chitinophagaceae > VBAU01. The sequence goes on along the minus strand of DASXOT010000611.1, from coordinate 3,521 downwards.
ACGAGAGGAACAGGGACTACAAATGCCAATAATGGCTCTACAAGGCCTGTTTGCATAATTAGGTTTGCTGAAGCCTACTTACTTTGTGCAGAAGCTTTTTTTAACGCCGGCAATTTAGATAGCGCTGCTCATTACATAAATATTATCAGGGAGAGAGCTGCTTTTCGTTCAACAAATACAGACGTACAAAATGCAGCAGCGGCAGCGGCAATGGATGTACAACCGTCAGATATTACACTGGATTTTATATTAGATGAAAGTACGAGAGAATTGTATGGAGAAGGTGTTCGCTGGTTGGATTTGACAAGAACCGGGCAATTAATCAATCGTGTAAAAGCATGGAATCCTGTTGAAGCGGGTACACTTATTGATGCGCACCACGCACTTAGGCCTATCCCGCAAACTGAACTTGACCGGATAACTTCAGGACCAGCGATGCACCAAAATCCTGGTTATTAGGTGTCACGGATAAACAGCATTTTCAAAAATGATAAATAAAACGAATCGGGATAGGAATAGTTGTGATTGAATTAAATAATTGGAACCGTGTGATACAAGAGTATCGCGCTGTAATCTATCAAGAGCCTGTAATAAAATTTCCTGTCCATTCGAAAATCTGGAGTCATCAAGCAGCAATCGTTAGTATAATCAGAAGGGAGGGTGTCTATCATCCTTCCTTTCTTTTACAATCCTACTCTGATTCTGAAAACATATATTTACCTTTTAAAAAAATCAACAATGTCATTCACATCCGGGAGCAAAGAATTTTTTAAAAATATACCAAAAATAAAATATGAGGGACCGGAAAGCGATAATCCACTTGCCTTCCGATGGTATGATGAAAATAGAATGATTGGAGAAAAAAAGTTAAAAGATCATTTACGATTTGCCTGCGCTTATTGGCATTCCTTCTGTAATGTAGGCTCCGATCCGTTTGGCGAGGGGACGCATTTATTTCCATGGAATGAAAAATCAGATGCAGTAGAAAGAGCAAAAGATAAAATGGATGCTGCGTTCGAATTTATCACCAAGATGAGCCTGCCTTACTATTGTTTCCATGACGTAGACATGGTGGATTACACAAACGATGTAAAAGACAATGAATGCAGATTGCAAAAACTTGTAGAATATGCAAAGCAAAAACAGCAAGCAAGCGGAGTAAAGCTCTTGTGGGGCACTGCCAATTTATTTCTAATAAAAAGTATATGAATGGCGCGGCCACTAACCCGGATTTTCATGTGCTCGCGCATGCGGGGGCACAGGTAAAGACAGCATTGGATGCCACGATCGCCCTGGATGGAGAAAATTATGTTTTTTGGGGAGGACGGGAAGGGTATATGAGTTTGCTGAACACGAGTATGAAAAGAGAAAAAGAGCATCTTGCAAAATTTCTTCACACTTCCAGGGAATACGCGCGTAAAAATGGTTTCAAGGGAACATTTTTTATTGAACCGAAACCTTGTGAGCCCACCAAACATCAATACGACTATGACGTAGAAACAGTGATTGGATTTTTACGGCAATATGACTTAATAGGTGATTTTAAATTGAATGTTGAAGTAAATCATGCAACGCTTGCGGGGCACACATTCACACATGAATTACAGGCAGCTGCAGACGCAGGTTTATTAGGAAGTATGGATGCAAACCGCGGCGATTATCAAAACGGTTGGGATACAGATCAGTTCCCTAATAATATTAATGAGCTGGTAGAGGCCATGATCATCATTCTCGAGTCAGGTGGATTTAAAGGCGGAGGAATAAACTTCGATGCGAAGATTCGCCGCAATTCAACAGACACGGCTGATATTTTCTATGCGCATATCGGTGGCATTGATACATTCGCAAGAGCTTTGATCATTGCCGAAAATATTTTGCAAAAATCAGACTATAAAAAACTCAGAAAAGAAAGATATGCTTCCTACGATTCGGGAGAAGGGAAAGAATTTGAAGACGGGAAATTATCTCTTGAAGATTTAAGAAGTTATGCAATAGAAAACGGTGAACCGGAAATAAGAAGTGGCAAGCAGGAATATTTTGAAAATATTATTAATAGATTTATCTGATCATTTATTTAAAAAATTGCCATGAACAAAACCCTTCTTGGAACAAATGACTGGATATTTGTCGGCCTTTACCTGGTTATTATTGCAGCCATTTCAATTTGGTCAATTCGTAAAAGTAAAAATTCACCCAGTGATTATTTCCTGGCCAACCGTAATCTTGGCTGGTGGGTGATCGGGGCTTCCATTCTTGCGTCAAATGTTGGTTCGGAACATATTGTCGGCCTTGCCGGTACGGCTGGGCAATCGGGAACGGTAATGGGTCATTACGAGTTGCATTCATGGATACTTTTAATGTTGGGATGGGTATTTGTTCCATTTTATATGCGTAGCATGGTGTACACAATGCCTGAGTTTTTGGAAAGAAGGTTCAATGCAAAAGCAAGACGACTTTTATCAATTATTCAGTTGCTCAGTTACGTAATCGCAAAAGCATCGGTAACAATTTTTGCCGGCGCATTGGTGTTTAATCAATTTTTAGGAGTGGGCTTTTGGACGGGAGCAATCATCCTTGTGGTCGTAACCGGCATTTACACCGTGCTTGGAGGTTTGCATGCGGTAATGTATACGGAGGCTATACAGGCAATTGTACTCATCATCGGATCCGGGGTTTTATTATTTGTTGGATTGGACAAAGTAGGTGGATGGCACGCTTTGGTATCATCCTTACCGAAGGGAAAATTAAACATGTTCCCACCGCTTAGTGATCCACAATTTCCCTGGGCCGGAATCTTGTTTGCCTCACCAATTGTTGGCATTTGGTATTGGTGTACCGACCAGCATATCGTACAACGTTGCCTTGCCGCACGTGACGAGAAGCAGGCAAGAAGAGGAACTATTTTTGCGGCTTATTTGAAAATACTGCCTTTCTTTATTTTTCTTATTCCCGGTCTTATTGCCTTTGTACTTCATTCGCAGGGAAAATTAACCTTGCCGTCGAATGCGGATGGTACCACTGATTATAATGCTTCCTTTCCTGCGATGGTAGAACAAATCATGCCATTAGGATTAAGAGGATTATTGGCTGGCGGATTATTAGCAGCGCTGATGAGCTCACTGGCCTCCGTTTATAATGCATGCTCCACTTTATTCACGATGGATATTTATAAAAAAATGAAACCGGAAACCAGTGATAAAGCTTTGGTAAGGGTAGGCCGGGTCGCAACCGTTGTCGTAGTAATATTAGGAATGGCATGGATACCATTGATGGGAAGAATATCAAACACATTGTATCAATACCTGCAAAGTGTGCAATCCTATTTAGCTCCGCCTATTGCAGCCGTTTTTTTACTGGGGGTGTTTTTTAAACGCATTAACGGCAAAGGAGCCTTTACGGCCATGGCCGTGGGATTTATAATTGGCGTAATAAAACTAACGTTGGAATTATTCCAGAATGATCTGACAGGGGTGCTTCATGATTTTGCTACCATTAATTTTTTATACTTCTGTATTTATTTG